>JANQUX010000364.1 GCA_030730545.1 Maribacter sp.
GTTAACAACTGACCCTTTTTTAATCTATAATTGATATACTATTTCACTTCTACACCTTTCCAAAAAGCAACATATCCTTTAATACCCTTTGCTAATTCTGAAACTTCTGGGTAATACCATGCCGAATCTTTATTTACTTTGCCATTTACTTCTACATCGTAATATGAAGCAACTCCTTTCCAGGGGCACATAGTATGCGTTTCTGTACTTTTAAAAAACTCTTTTTTAATATCGTTCGGCGGAAAATAATGATTCCCTTCAATTACAACAGTTGCATCACTTTCTGCAATTACTTTATCATTCCAAATTGCTTGTTTCATAGTTTTAATTTTTAAATCGTCTTATACTAATTCTGTACTAATTAAAGCGCCTTCTGAAAGCGTTTTATGTACAGGACATTTATCGGCTATTTCTAACAACCTTTGTCGTTGCTTATCATCTAGATTTCCGAATATTTCAATTTCTCTTTTAAAAGTATCAATTTTTTTTCCGTCAGAAGAAACATTTTCTGAATCCGTAGCATGTTCTTTCCCATGATCTACATGCACAATTACTTTTTGTAAATCCCAGTTTTTACGGGTTGCATACATTCTTAAGGTCATTGCTGTACAAGCACCTAAGCCAGAACCCAAAAAGTCATAAGGTGATAGTCCGAAATCATTACCGCCAAAATCTATCGGCTCATCAGCAATTAAAAAATGATTACCCGAAACAATTTCAGAGGTAAAACCTTCATTACCAATACTTACCGCCACTTGATGAGAAGTCTTTAAAACCTCTTTCTTCGGAATATTTAAATAACGTTCTGCCCAACCAGATATTACATTACCCACATAAGTAGAATCTGCACTATTCATTAATAAATGGTCTGCCTTATCTATAGACACAAAACTCTTTGGGTGGTGCGCATAGCTGTATAATTCTTTCGCATTTTCGATACCCACTATTGCATCTTGTGGCGAATGAATAACCAAGAAAGGTTTTCTCATGTTCTTAAGCACAGACTCCATAGGTTTAGACTCAATATCATCTATAAAATCTTTATTAATGGTAAAATCTCTACCCCCAATATTAACCACGGCTTTACCTGTTTCATTAATTTCCTCTACACTAGACTTGAATAAATGCTGTACATGAGATGGAGAAGATGGTGCCCCAACAGTTGCAACAGCCATGACAGAATCTAATTCAGCAGCCGCAAAAATAACGGCTGCACCACCCAATGAATGCCCTACCAATAAAGATGGAGCCTTATACTTATCTTTTAAAAATTTCGCAGCGTGTATTAAATCTGAAACATTGGATGAAAAATTGGTTTCTTCAAATTCACCTTCACTTCCACCTAAACCCGTAAAATCGAACCGAAGCACAGCAATACCTTTATTTACTAATGCTCTTGAGATATTACGAACAGCAGAAAAGTTTTTATTACAGGTAAAACAATGCGCAAAAATCGCATAACTGTGTGCCTCTTGATTATTGGGTATTTCCAACCTTGCATCAAGTTGTTTTCCTTCTGAATTTGTAAATGTTACTTTTTCAAAGCCCATATTATGTTATTTCTATACTGTTAGCATTACCATTGCATTAGAAGTAAATAATAAAGAAAACTTACAAGGCTAAGAAATAATGGGTGTATTATTTAGTAAAGTCGAGGGTTAATCAAATTTACCCCATAAAAAAAGCCCCTTGATTTCTCAAGAGGCTTCTCGTTGTACAGGCGGAGAGACTCCCTTCGGCTGCACTCAGGATAAACTTCTCATCTCTCCGTGAAATAAAAATCAATAAAAATTCTCCATAAAAAAAGCCCCTTGATTTCTCAAGAGGCTTCTCGTTGTACAGGCGGAGAGACTCGAACTCTCACACCTTGCGGCACTAGATCCTAAGTCTAGCGTGTCTACCAATTCCACCACGCCTGCATACTTTCCTAAATCACGATATGTGATTATCGGGGTGCAAATATAACGCAAAAAATCAATTCTCTAAATTTTAGCTATTTAAAAATTACGCTTTTTGTACTTTTATCAAAAGTTACACAAAATAGTACATGAAAAACGTAAAGAATTATCTGTCGGAAAATAAGGACCGATTTTTAAATGAGCTTATCGAACTACTTAAGATTCCGTCTGTTAGCGCAGATTCTGCCTTTTCACAAGACGTATTAGATACTGCAGAAATGGTTAAAGCCAGATTAGAAGAAGCAGGTTGCGATGTTGTTGAAATTCATGAAACCGCAGGATACCCCATCGTGTATGGTGAAAAAATCATAAATACTGATCTACCTACAGTTCTCGTCTATGGTCATTATGACGTTCAACCGGCAGATCCCATCAATCTTTGGCATTCACCACCATTTGAACCTGTTATTAAGAAAACGGAGAAACACCCAGAAGGAGCCATATTTGCCCGTGGTGCATGCGATGACAAAGGACAAATGTACATGCATGTAAAAGCATTGGAACTGATGGTGAAAACCGATCAACTACCATGTAATGTAAAATTCATGATCGAAGGTGAAGAAGAAGTTGGTAGTAATAACCTCGCCATATACGTAGCCGAGAATAGAGAAAAGCTGGCAAACGATGTTATTTTAATATCGGATACAGGTATGATTGCCAATGATGTACCGTCGATAACCACAGGTTTACGCGGACTAAGTTATGTTGAAGTAGAGGTTACAGGTCCTAATCGTGATCTGCATTCCGGATTATATGGTGGCGCTGTTGCTAACCCTATAAATATTTTAACCAAAATGATTGCCAGCCTACATGACGAAAATAATCATATTACCATACCTGGTTTTTATGATAAGGTAGAAGAACTTTCTACTGAAGAACGTGCAGAAATGGCAAAAGCACCTTTTAGTATTGAAAAATATCAAGAGGCTTTAGATATTGAATCTGTATACGGTGAAAAAGGATATTCTACCAACGAACGCAACTCCATTAGACCCACATTAGATGTTAATGGAATTTGGGGCGGATACACTGGCGAAGGTGCAAAAACGGTTATAGCTAGTAAGGCTTTTGCAAAAATATCTATGCGATTAGTTCCGAACCAAGATTGGAAAGAAATTACAGAGCTGTTCAAGACTCATTTTGAAGCTATAGCACCAAAAGGTGTAAAGGTGGTCGTAAAACCTCATCATGGCGGACAAGGATATGTTACTCCTATTGACACCATTGCCTACCAAGCAGCCTCAAAAGCTTATGAAACTACATTCGGTAAAAAACCGATTCCTCAACGTAGCGGTGGTAGTATTCCCATTGTTTCTTTATTTGAAAAAGAGTTGGGCAGTAAAACTATTTTAATGGGCTTTGGCTTGGATAGTGATGCCATCCACTCACCTAATGAACACTTTGGTGTTTGGAATTATTTGAAGGGCATAGAGACCATACCTTATTTCTATAAGTTTTTTACGGAAATGAGTCGCTCTTAAGATGCTATCTAAATGTTGTTGAACCAATAACTTAGCGCAATTTAGAGTTTACAAATGCTTACTATTTTCAGAATTTATTTTAAAATCGTGGTATTTCTAAATCTGATAATATAAAAGCCATAGCAGTATATAATAATCTTAAACCCAAGATTCGCTGAGAAATATCGCCAATACACTGAAAAGTAAAATTTGCTTCTTATTTCTTTTTTACCTTTATCGAATTAAATAACTAAATTTTCTTAACTATTATGAAAAAGTTTTTTTTATTCCTAATACCTTTTTGTCTCCTAAATTGCAATAATTCATCAAACAATACAGACAGTACAGATGATGACCCGATTCCCGTAGATGGATCGGTAGATATTTCGACAGTGGTTCAAAACGCTTATAAAACGGATAAC
>JANQUX010000365.1 GCA_030730545.1 Maribacter sp.
CTAGATATCTTAGAGACCATTCTACTAAGGAGTCTTTTGCAGATGGTATATGGAACTTTGTAGAAAAACCTACCAATGAAAAGGTTAAAATGAAAGGAGCTGTTAATCGTTTTGGTCTAATGCCATATCAGTCGTTTAACGAAAATGAAATTCGTAAAATTTCAGATTATATTTTCGATTACCAAATAGAAGAACCTTCTTGGTTCAAAGAACATTGGGAACAAAATCACGGAGATAAAAACTATCATCAAAAAGGTAAGAGAATGAATGGGGTTCTTAACACTAGTGAACCATCTACAATAGAAAAAGGTAAATTGTATGCACAAACTACCCAAAAAGTATTAGGTAAGAACCTTATGCTCAACATTCAGAAAAATGGCCCAATTGGTGCTGTAGCGTTTTGTAATGAAAAGGCATATCCGCTAACAGATAGTATGGCACTAGTACATCATGCTAAAATTAAAAGGGTAACTGACAAACCTAGAAATCAAGACAATAAAGCAAGTAAAAAAGAGCTGGAATATATTGAGTTTTTTAAATCAAAAATTAATAATAAAGAGTCTTACGAACCTATACTGACTAACGAGAATGGATATACTTATTTCTATTCCCCTATTGTTACCAATACTATGTGCTTAAACTGCCATGGTGTACCAGAAACAAATATCGATACAAAGGTTACCCAACTTTTAAACGATAAATACCCATATGATGAAGCCATAGGCTATAAAGAAAATGAGGTAAGAGGTATATGGAGTATAAGCTTTAAAAACGAACAAAATAAATAAGATATGACATCAGTAATTCCTATTCAAAATTTGAAATGTGGTGGCTGTGCCAAAACAATTATCACCAAATTAGAAGAGATACCTACCATAACTAATGTATCGGTATCAGTAGAATCGTCATCGGTTTCTTTTGATGCTTTACAGCTCGAAGATATTAATATAGCCAAGTCTAAATTAAAAGCAATTGGTTACCCAAGTCTAGACCAAGAGAACTCAGTACTATCTAAAGCGAAGTCTTTTGTAAGCTGCGCTACAGGTAAACTATCTGACTAATTTTAAGAATCTAAAGAAGAAGTAATTATACATTACTTCTTCTTTGTTTTAAACCCGTAAGTAATTTGCCCTAAAAAGTCTTTTGGTAAGTTCTCATCTCCTGGGTAACCTAATTTTACATCACCGCTATCTTCTGGTATGTAGTTCGTTTTAAATATATAATCCCAAAGGCTTAAGCTAATTCCGAAATTCACACCATATCTTCCCTCTGGTAAGTCATATGCATGATGGTACAAATGCATTACAGGGTTATTTAAAATATACTTGAAAGGTCCCCAAGTAATTTTTATATTCGAATGATTGAAATGACCAATTGCTATAGCGGCAAAATGAACGACAAAGGCTTGTTCTGGCTCAAACCCACCAAGAATCATAACACCAAAAGTCTTCAGCGGTTTGTATAGAATATTCTCCATCCAATGGTAACGTAAATGAGCTGCAAAGCCCATTTCTTTTACACTATGGTGCACTTGATGAAATTTCCAAAAAAAGGCATACTTGTGTAATAAGGTATGTGTAAACCATTGCACAAAATCCAACACTATAAAAAATAATAAAAGTTGCCCCCACATTGGCCAACCAGATATATCTATTAATGCCAAACTATTTGCTTTTATACCGATATCGGTAAAAAATACTTGCAGTAATTTATAAATACCACTTATGGCAATGGCAAATAGAAAAAAGTTGAAGAACATATAAAAACCGTCTAACCAAAAGTCTTTTCTAAATACCCCTTGTTGTTTTCGCCAAGGAAAAACAATTTCTAAAAGCCAAACTATAAGCGATATAGAAATTAAACCCCAAAAGTAATTTAGATACCAAGGCACTTGAAAAAGAATTGATTTCCATGTCCAACTTAAAGTACCCGTAACCGCATTTAAAAACGCATCTATATATGTTTCCATTCTACATTTGCTTTTTGCAAAAATAAGCTATTAAAAATAACCCTACTGTAACAAAAGTTACTTTAGAATAAAATGGTAAAGCGTAATTTTGAATATGAGCCATATCATTTGTCGCACTATTTTTTAGCACTACTTTGCAATAGAAAAGCTAACCAAAATTAGTTCGCTCTTGACTAAGGCCATAATATGCTAATAACTTTACAATTTCACCTAATTCATTAATTAAAAAATAAGTATCATGAAAAAAAATATGGGAACAACAGACAAATTCATAAGAATAACAATTGCGGCAGCGCTTTTAATCGCATTTTTGACAGATACCGTAACCGGTGTTTTAGGTTATGTGGCACTAGCAGTTGCAGCCATTTTCGTTTTAACTTCATTCGTTAGTTTTTGCCCTCTTTATACGTTGTTCGGCGGCAGCACTTGTAAGGTTAAATAGTAAGATTCCCTTACTTACTACAAGATATTATTTAAATAAATCGACGACTTATTTGCGTGAGTATATTGTTATGTAACATTTGTTACATTAAAAATATTTTACATCTGTTATATTTATCATATTCATAAAAACAACAGCAAAATGAGTTCACATCATCAGGTATTAATTATTGGAGGTGGTACTGCGGGTATCATGGTAGCAGCCCAGCTTCTCACTCAAAAAAGTGCTAAAGACGTCGCAATTATTGAACCGGCAGATACCCATTATTACCAACCGGCATGGACGCTAGTTGGTGCCGGCACCTATGAGTTTGATAAAACTGCCCGACCAATGTCATCGGTTATACCTAAAAATGCTACTTGGATAAAAGATAAGGCAACTGGTTTCGACCCCGAAAATAATATAGTACACACTGCATCTAAAGGAGATATTACCTATGATTATTTAGTAGTCGCTCCAGGTCTTGCTTATGATTATAGTTTAGTACCCGGCTTAGGTGATGCTATAGATAAAGGAGTGGTTTGTAGCAATTACACAGACCCTAAATATACTTGGGATGTTATTAAAAACTTCAAGGGTGGTACCGCACTTTTTACGCAACCTACAACCCCGATTAAATGTGGTGGTGCACCACAAAAAATAATGTACCTGGCCGAAAGTCATTTTAGAAAAAGTGAAATCCGTAATAAAACCGATGTTATTTTTGCTACTGGTGGCACGGTTATTTTTGGTGTAAAGAAAATAGCTAAAACCTTAATGGAGGTAGTTGACCGAAAGGATATTAACCTTAGATTTCATCACAAACTTGTCGCAGTCGATGGTAATAAACAAATTGCATGGTATGAAATGGGTCAAGAAATTACCGCCGGTGGTTGTGTTGTTCTCTCTAGCAACAAGGTCGATGATCTAAAATTAGACGAAAAATTTCAATATAATTATAAAGATGTAAAAGTTAGCGTTGATGGCAACCGTTATGGAATTCATTATGATATGATGCATACCGCCCCACCTTCTGTGGCACCTAAATTTGTAAAAGATTCAGCATTAGTGAATGCAGCGGGTTGGTTAGATGTTAACCATCAAACGATGCAACATAATACCTACGCGAATATTTTTGGGTTAGGCGATGTCGCGGCCTTGCCTACTGCTAAAACAGGAGCCGCAATTCGTAAGCAGGTGCCCATTTTAGTTGACAATTTAAACCTTTTAATGAATAGTCATAAAATGGGAACCAAATCTTATAACGGTTATTCTTCTTGCCCATTGGTAACAGACTATGGAAAAATGGTGTTGGCAGAATTTGATTACGATAACAATTTTACCCCAGACCCAAAATTGAAGCAGATGCTTATTTCTGATTCTTCAAAAGAACACTGGAGATTATGGATGCTTAAAAAATACGGAATAACCTACTTATACTGGAA
>JANQUX010000366.1 GCA_030730545.1 Maribacter sp.
CATGACACCTATTTTGTAGTTGCTCACTTCCACTTAGTAATGGGTATATCTGCGCTATACGGTTTGTTTGCAGGTGTCTACCACTGGTTTCCTTTAATGTTCGAAGGAAAACTTCTAAACAAAAATTTGGGTTATGTACATTTTTGGGTAACTGCGGTTTGTGCTTATGGCGTATTCTTTCCAATGCACTTTGTCGGTATGGCAGGTGTACCTCGTAGATATTATCAAAATACTGCGTTTCCAATGTTTGACGAACTTACAGATATACAGGTATTAATGACCGTATTTGCTATCATAGCAGGTGCTGCTCAATTAATCTTCGTTGCAAACTTTATCTACAGTGTATTCTATGGTAAGGTAGGTCCTGTCAACCCTTGGAAATCTAATACATTAGAATGGACAGCTGAACAAAAGCATATTCATGGTAACTGGGCAGGTGCTATTCCTGAAGTTCATAGATGGTCTTATGACTATAGTAAAGTTGATGAGAATGGAGAGTATTACATTCCAGGTCAAGATTACATTCCTCAACATATACCCCTACAGGAAAACGAAGAAGAAATGAGCCATTAAAAGTTCATATTATATATAAAAGCCCAACTAGTAATAGTTGGGCTTTTTTTTGCAATCTTCTTAAGATATTACTAATTTGTTTTTTTATTACATAAAATTAAATACCTTCAATTTTTAAATAGAAGTACAGATTATGAAAAAGTTCGCCCTACTCATTATTATATTGGTCATATCATCAAGTGCATATTCGCAACGTAAACCAAAAATAAAGGGTAATAAAAACGTGGTTGAAGTACGGGAAGATTTAGAGCCTTTCAGTGCTATTGAATTGGTTGATGACCTAGATATTGTTATTCAAAAATCAACTAATGATGGCTATGCCTTAGAATTGGATGATAACCTAATAGATGTTCTAAAATTTAATGTAGATGATGGTGTTTTGAAAATTTCATCATTCTATAATATCACATCAAAGAAAAAACTAGAAATAACCATTTTCTTTCAAGAGCTAAGTAGTATTAAAATGTTAAATGGTAAAATTAGTATGAAAGACGTTATTTCTACTGATAGACTAAGAGTGCAAACTTTTGGTACATCTAGATTAGAATTAAACGCAACTGCCGACATTATGGATATTACGATGGAAGAAATAAGTTCAGGTGATTTTAATTTAGCGAGTGACTCTTTAAATATCACCTTGAAAGATAGAATAGATGTAAAATTATATACCACTGGTGCCAGCAATAATATTTATATGTATAAAAATGCATCTGCCAAAATGGAAGGTACAGCCGATTTTTTAATGGCAAAACTATATGGTAATAGTTCTCTAAAGGCATCTGATCTTCAAGCTAACGATGTTTTGTTAGTTACCGAAGATGCACCAGATGTAGAAATTAGAGCGTTAAATACTTTACAACTAAGTTCTAAGGGTGGTACAAGAACCAAGCTATATGGCGACCCACAGATTACCATTTTAGATTTTCTAGATACCTCGCGATTAGAAAAGGAACGAAACTAATTCGCTATAGGTGCCGTCAATAGGTGATCGGGTATACCGAAACCATCGACTAGGCTATCTAAATGCGGTCTCAGTTCTGTACATAAACGCTCCACACGTTGTCGTATCGCTTTTGACTTTGTTCCACTAATGTAGCCTTGTTCTAAATACCAGGAAGCATCTTTTCTTATTTCTTGAAGTGCATATAGTGTACCTAGTTTTTCAAATAGTTCTTTATACTCTGGGTCGGTAATTGTGTTTGTATGGGCTATAAAAGACTTATATGCCAACTCTGCGCTGTAAGCCTTGCCAAGTGTCATTAAATGAGTCTGAACCTTTAAGAATGCTTGATAAGAAGGTACGCCTTTTTTGATATATCCTCTAATACGCATGGCAATCGTATAGGTTAACCTTCTTGTTCTGTGCTCAAAAGCATGAACATGAAATTTTGGATTATATAAATGGTCTTTATCAGTCTTATTGGTGTAGAGCGGATTTATAGTGGAAAGCTTATCACTTAGCTGTGAGCTCAATAATTTCAATACCGTTGAAAAACCTGCACTATTAAATTCTGCTTTAAAATCTGATAGTACGCCTTTGGCAGCTAGTTGCAGTAATACGTTATTATCGCCTTCAAAAGTGGTGAATATATCTACATCGCCTTTTAAATCTGCAATTCTGTTTTCTAAAAGATAACCTTTACCACCACAGGCTTCACGGCATTCTTGAATAGTATCGTTAGCATACCAGGTAATAATTGACTTTAAACCGGCTACTTGTGTTTCTATTTGTCTTTTGTCTGGTTGAGATTCATCGCAATAAAGCTCCATCATTTTATCTAATGTTACATGATAAACGTATGCGCTTGCAATCAGCGGAGTTAAACGTAATTGATGTGATGGGTAATCCATCAATAAATCTTCTTGTATTTTTACACTGTCATTGAATTGCCTTCTTTTTAAGGCATGCTTAATAGCTACTGTTAAAGCATATTTTGCCCCGCCTAAACCTGCTCTCGCAACACATATTCTACCACCGACTAAAGTGCCCAGCATTGTAAAAAATCGTTTATTCGGATTTTTAATTTCTGAATAGTATTCTCCATTACCTAAAATAGTACCATACTTATTTAGTAAATTTTCTTTAGGTACCTCAACTTGGTTAAACCAAATCTTACCATTATCAACGCCGTTCAGTCCGAGTTTATAGCCGTTATCTTCAACAGTTATACCTGGTAGTAATTCATGTTGTTCATTTCTAAGTGGAACAAGAATGGCATGAACGCCTTCATTTTTTCCATTGATAATGAGTTGGGCAAAAACAGACGCCATTTTAGAATGTATGGCGTTGCCTATATATTCTTTGTTGTCATTTTTTCCCGGAGTATGTATGACAATAGTTTCAGTTTTCTTATTGTAGGTAGCTGTAGTTTTTATTCCCCGAACATTAGATCCGTGTCCGGTTTCTGTCATCGCAAAGCATCCTAATAGTTCTGCTTTTCCTGTTGCGGTTAAATAGTGGTCATGGTGCTTTTTGGTGCCCAGTTTTTGAATACTTCCTCCGAACAACCCAAATTGCACTCCAAATTTTATAGCTAAGCTTCCGTCGGCCCAAATCATATTCTCGAAAATGGTAGCATAACCTTCCATGTCATTAGTACCGCCATAGTCGTTTGGGTAAGCCATTGCGCCGTAACCTTTATCCGCTAGAAATTCTACTTGTTTTAGTACATGATTTCTAAATTCTTCTTTATTACGTCGAACATTCCATGAAAATATAGGGTCGTTTAACACTGTCCTGAAAGAATCTATAACTTTAGCATGTTTACCTTTTAAAATCGAGTCTATAGCTTGTGCCGAATATTGAGAGGATTTTTTTTCTAAATCGATATGAACCTCAAATAAATGATTGTAATGATTGGGTTGAATACCTAAGTTTATTTCAATCTTTTTAATTTGATCATTAAATAAGATATCATTGTGATAAAACGATGCAACTTTTTGACTGAATGCAGTTAGCGGATATGTTTCATCTTCTACCAACTTTACATTGCTATTAATAATCAATTGTTTCCAAGATTTAAACAACTCGTTCTTTGGCGGATTTTTGACATTCAGCCATACTTTAAGTTGTTTTTTATCAACATTCGATAAGGTGCTATCTTCAGAAATGGCATTCTCAACGACATTTATTTCTGATGCCGACAGCAGGTCATCTGACCATATGATATAAAAGACCGGAATATATTGTAAAACCTGTGCAGTGTAATTTTCTTTTGTCATGCCATGAAATTACAAATTTTAGTTAGAATACGCATG
>JANQUX010000367.1 GCA_030730545.1 Maribacter sp.
TACAATAATTTCTGGCACTAAACTTACCTTAGTCGCACCTTGCAGTATTATCTGCACATCGCCATACGTTTTGGCATCACTATTAACCATGCCATTAGAATCGGTAATTCTTTCTGACACGTATCGCATACCTGCATGTTGCAAATCGATTCCGCTTATATTATACTGAAATAGCTTACCAAAATTAGAATTTTTGGTCATTATCAATTTCTCATTCTTATAATCAAATACAATATTAAAACGTTTAATAACCTCGCCACCTAAACTTCCGTTTCTACCACCAAAATCTGTAATCGTTGTAAAAGTCACCATATCAGGAAAAGCTGCCTTGGCATCACTCAGTATAAAATCTGCAATTTTTAAATGGCTGATTTTTGTTCTCTTACCATAAATATCTCCAGCGAGTCCTTTTCCTAAAAAATCTTGATAATGTTTTTCTGGCAATTGAATTCTTTCATCTTCAAAAAGCCAAACAGCATCACTACTACCAGTATCCAATAGCATTTTTACAGGTATTTCTTCTATCTTATTTATCATTACAAAAGCATCTACATAGGCTTTTTTTCTAATAACCGACATATCTACTACTCTAGTGTTCTTTGACTCTTTATACTTGTAAAGTTCTGGGTCGTAAAACTTAATAGTTTGTTTTACGTAATTGATATCGACTACAAAATCTCTGAAAAGATCATACCCTATGATACCATGCACAGGTACGCCCAGGCTCGGCGAGAAATTAATACCGGCATCCATAACTACATAAATATTTTGATAAGTATTTTTAATAGTACCAAGCTGCACAAAATTTCTAGTTGATTTTAAGGCATTAATAGGGTCACCATCACCCAAACCATTTATAGTTATCTCCGTTACATTGTTTAATTGAATAGAATCTTGATCGGCTAAATTGAACAATATGGGTGTACCAACGCCAGAATCAAGTACAAATGATAGCTCGGTACCGTTGACCTCTACAGGTATGACCATCAAATTATTAATGAGCTCGAATTTGACTTTTTGAAATTTCTTTCCGGCGGGTAATTGAAAGGTTTGAGCTATTCCTGAAAAAGAAAAACTCCAAATAAAAAAGATTAAAATTAAATAATATTTTCGTAACATAATCTATATGAATTAGTTATCACTACTTAAGGTACATAATTATTTGATATAAACTCGAATTTTAACACAGAGCAAAAAATCAAATAAAAACCTAATTACTTTGTATGAACCATTATCATTTATCACTTTTGTGTAAAATAAAATTCATATGCCATCTGTTTCAAATAAGGGGCTTACCATGCCCCAATCTCCGATACGAAAGCTAGTACCGTTTGCTGAAAATGCAAAAAAAAGAGGGGTTACCGTTATTCATTTAAATATTGGACAACCAGATATAAAAACCCCGCAACAGGCTTTAGATGCTGTAAAGAATAACAACCTTAGTGTTTTAGAATACAGCCGTACCGAAGGTTCTGAAGAATTTAGAACTAAAATCGCCAAGTATTATGAAAAATATGATATACATGTAAGTGCTACAGACCTTATTGTAACTACAGGTGGATCTGAAGCATTATCTTTTGCAATGAACACTATTGCTGATACTAACGATGAAATTATTATTCCTGAACCTTTTTATGCCAATTATAACGGATTTGCAACTGCTTGCGGAGTTACCGTGGTGCCTGTAGTTTCAAAGCTGGAAGACAATTTTGCCTTACCACCTATCGAAGATTTTGAAAAGCTAATTACCCCTAGAACTAAGGCTATATTAATATGTAACCCTGGTAACCCTACTGGTTATTTATATAGTAAAGAAGAAATTCAAAAATTAGCAACACTAGTTAAAAAACATAATATCTTTTTAGTTGCCGACGAAGTATATAGAGAATTTACCTATGATGACAAAACCCATGCTTCAATACTAAAAGAAGAAGGATTAGAAGAACATGCCATTGTTATTG
The DNA here is from genome assembly GCA_030730545.1 of Maribacter sp. Taxonomy (GTDB): domain Bacteria; phylum Bacteroidota; class Bacteroidia; order Flavobacteriales; family Flavobacteriaceae; genus Maribacter. The sequence goes on from JANQUX010000367.1 coordinate 1,962, forward strand.
ATTCTGTTTCTAAAAGATATAGCATGTGCGGTGCACGTATTGGGTACCTAGTTTCTAAGAATAAAGAATTTATTGCAACGTCAATGAAATTTGCACAGGCAAGACTCTCGCCACCAACATATGCTCAAATTGCAAGCGAGGCGGCTTTAGACACTCCTGATAGTTATTTTGCAGAGGTAAAAACCGAGTATGTAGCACGTAGAAATATATTAATTGCAGAATTAGAACAAATTGAAGGTGTAAAGATTGCAAGACCTCAAGGTTCATTTTATTGTATTGCCGAATTACCTATTAAAGATGCTGACCATTTTGCTCAATGGTTATTAGAAGACTTTAATTTAAATAACGAAACTGTAATGGTTGCACCTGCCGCAGGTTTTTATGCTACAGAAGGTTTAGGCAAAAATCAAATTAGAATTGCATACGTTCTTGATCAAGAGAGTTTAAAAAGAGCAGTTCGCATACTAAAAGAAGCGCTTAAGAGTTACAAAGGTTAATGATTGTACAAGAACATTTTTCTTTAAAGAATTACAATACATTCGGTATTGATGCTACCGCAAGATATTTTGCAGAAGTAACCTCTATTGAAGAATTAAAGTATATTCTTAGCAAAGAAAACTATCCTCGAAAAATAATAATTGGCGGTGGTAGTAATATGTTGCTTTCTGATAAAATCGATGCGTTGTTTATTCATGTTGATTTAAAAGGAAAGAGAATTTTATCTGAATCTGACGAAATGGTTCATGTTCAGGTTATGGCAGGTGAGAATTGGCACGAGCTGGTCATGTGGACTTTAGATCACAATTTCGGGGGATTAGAAAACATGTCGTTAATACCTGGCAACACTGGTACCGCACCTATTCAAAACATTGGTGCATACGGTGTTGAACTGAAAGATTGTTTTGTAAGTTGTGGTGCCGTTAGAATTGCTGACCAAGAATTGGTTACCTTAACAAAAGAAGAATGCAACTTCGGATACCGAGATTCATTCTTTAAAAACGAAGGAAAAGACAAATTCGTAATTACCTCGGTGACCTTTTCTTTTACCAAGAAAAATCATCAGATTAATTCTGGTTACGGTGCCATTGAAGAACAATTAGAAAAAGAGTCGATTTCAAACCCGACTATTAAAGATATTTCAAATGCGGTAATTACTATACGACAAAGCAAATTGCCCGATCCAAAAGTTTTGGGCAACAGTGGTAGTTTTTTCAAAAACCCGATAGTTTCAAAAGATATTTTTGAAACTTTTATTATAAAGAATGCCGAAGCTCCTTTTTATAAGATGACCGATGAATTATATAAAATTCCGGCAGGTTGGTTAATTGAGCAATGCGGTTTTAAAGGAAAACGCTTTGGCGATGCGGGTGTTCATAAGAATCAAGCTTTGGTACTTGTTAATTATGACAAGGCAACAGGTAAAGAAATTCTAGACCTTGCGGCGAAAATTATTAAAGCCGTAAAAACAAAATTCGGTATTGAAATAAGTCCAGAAGTGAACTTAATAAAATAACCCCTGTAATAAAAATTACAAGGGTTATTACCAAACCAAACCAACCAAAAACAAAGTGGGCAGTTACCAGCCGACCACTTATTCAATATATATTTTTAGAAAACGCATCTATAACAATCAATTTTATAATTTAGCGTTTAACCATATACGGTTCAATATTATCATTTGGATGTCCATTCTAAAAAAAAATGTACATCATATAAATTATGAGCACTCTATTAGAAAATCATATTGTTGAATTATTACAAGAGCGAAACGAAAAAGCGATTTCTCTTTTATACGATCATTATGCCGACACCCTACTAGGTGTCGCAAATAAGGTCGTACGCGATAATGATCTTGCTCAAGATGTC
>JANQUX010000368.1:0-278 GCA_030730545.1 Maribacter sp.
ATCCAGGAGGGCCAGAAACCGCCGTTTTGTATATGGCAGTAATTCTATTTGGTTTTCAAACAGCAATAGGCAATGTTCAGACACTGCCTAGTGATATATTTGGCAGTAAGTCTGTAGGTACACTATCAGGTCTTGCCGGTACAGCTGCTAAGTTAGGCGCTGCCGGGCTAACTTCATTAGTTCCATGGCTAACTTCAGGAGGTAACTATACTCCAGCCTTTGCCATAGGTGCTGCATTAGCTATAATAACAATGGCAAGTGTTTGGTTTTTAATTCCA
>JANQUX010000368.1:288-19472 GCA_030730545.1 Maribacter sp.
CTAACCCAGGTGGACCGACAGGAGCCGTTCTAATTATGGCACTTATATTATTTGGTTTTCAGACCGCAATCGGAAATGTTCAGACTTTACCGAGTGATTTTTTCGGAGGAAAAACAATAGGTACTTTATCAGGTATTGCAGGTATGGCTGCTAAGTTAACAGCTGCCGCATTAATTTATTTAGTGCCTTGGTTAACTTCTGGCGGTAACTATACTCCAGCATTCGTAATAGGTGCAACAATGGCTATCATTGCTTTAGCAAGTATATGGTTATTATGTGGTAAAATTGAACCGTTAAAAGGATAAAAACAAACTGAATTAAGAATAGATTAAAATAAATTATATCATGAGTACAGAAGGAAAAGTAGCAGTAATTACAGGAGCAACTGGAGGAATCGGTTTTGAAGTTGCTAAAAGATTAGGACAAGACGGTTTTACCGTTATATTAAACGGTATAGACGACTCAGCAGGTGCTGAAAGAATTAAAGAACTTACCGCAGAAGGTATTACTGCCGAGTACGTAGGGTTTGATGTTACCAACGAAGAAGCGGTAACAAAAAACATAAAAGCTATTGGTGATAAATACGGTAAAATAGATACGCTTGTAAATAATGCAGGTGGTTTAGGCGGTAGATCTCGTTTTGAAGAAATGACTACTGAATTTTACAGATCGGTAATGGCATTGAATCTTGATTCAACTTTCTTCGCTTCAAGAGCAGCTATACCTTACCTTAAAAAAGGTGTTCACCCATCAATCATTAACTATACATCTAACGCAGCTTGGACAGCTGGTGGACCAGGTGCTGGTATCTACGGTACTTCTAAAGCTGGTGTTAATGCAATAACTAGAGCTTTAGCTAAAGATCTTGCTGAATACGGTATTAGAGTAAATGCAGTATCTCCTGGTACTATCGATACTCCTTTCCACGCACAGATCAAAGCTACTAAACCAGAAGTTTTTGCTTCATGGGCAAATAACATTATGTTAGGTAGATTAGGTCAACCTAGTGATGTTGCTGGTGTAGTTTCTTTCCTTGCTGGTAAAGATGCAGCTTTCATTACTGCAGAAACTATCCAAATTGGTGGTGGTCAAGCTTTAGGTATCTAATAAGTAGAAATTATTTTTACTTTATAAAAAAGCGTTATTGTAATCTTACAATAACGCTTTTTCTATTTCGAAGAATCACGTATGATCAGTTCTGAATCTAAAATGATTTTATTCAAAGATTGTTTCACTACATCTTTATCGACATAGCTTAAAAAAGTCTCTGCAGCAAGTTTACCTATTTGTTTGCTATGCTGACTTACACTTGTAATCGAAGGGGTTACCAAAGAAGTAAAAGGTTCATTTCCAAAACCTACTAGTTTAATTTCTTCCGGTACTTTAATATTTTTCTCCTTTAATACTTGTAGCGCACCTAAAGCAGCATAATCACTGGCTACGTAAATTGCATCAGGCCTGTTCTTTAATAACAATAATTTTTCTATTTGTTGCCTTCCATCTTCCAATGTTAAGCTGCTTTCTATCAATAATTCATCATCATGTGGTAAATCGTGCTTTTTTATCGCGTCTATATATCCTCTAATTCTGTTATTGTAAATTCGAGTTCTGCGATATCCGCCAATATGTGCAATTCTCTTACACCCTTGCGCTATTAAATGCTCAACGATTATATGACTGCTATCATAATCATTAATACCTACATAGTCAACATTCAAATCATTCTCTCCCCTATCGAAAAGAATTAATGGAATTCCGTTAGATTTTATTTTTTCGTAATATGATAGATCAACCGTTTCATTTGCCATCGATGCAATGATACCATCTACCTGTAAATAAAGTAACGTATCTATATTGTTGCACTCTTTTTGAAAAGACTCGTTAGACTGTGTTATTATAATATTGTAACCGGCTTTATTAAGAACACCCTCCATGCTCTCGACCACCGAAGAAAAAAAATGACTATTAGTTCTAGGTACTATAACGCCAACCAATTTGCTTTTCCCTTTTCGAAGTGCACTTGCTAAATGGTTAGGTTGATAGTTTAACTCTTTCGCAACTTGCTTTACAGCTTTTTTTGTTTTTACGCTTATACGCGCATCATCATTTAAAGCTTTGGAAACAGCTGCAGCTGAAATACCTAAAACATTTGCAATGTCTTTTAAAGTTGTTCTTTTTTTATTCAATTACTTTGTATATATTTGTTCAATCGATTAACCAAAAGTAAGACTTTAATTAACTTAAACAAAGAATGTCTGTTTTGGTTATTTTTTAACCAAAGTGGTTAATCGATTAAACAAACGATAAATCAGTATATATCAAACTTAATATTCACATGAAAAAAGTAGTAACATTCGGCGAAATAATGCTTCGCTTAGCTCCTGAAGGATTTTTGAGATTTTCACAAGCAAATAGATTTGATGCTATTTACGGTGGTGGCGAATCTAACGTAGCGGTTTCTTTAGCTAATTATGGCGTTCCTGTAGATTTCGTAACACGTTTACCAAAGAATGATATTGGTGAATGTGCCATGATGGAAATGCGTAAAAGAGGTGTTGGCGTAGATAAAATTGTTTACGGTGGTAATCGTTTAGGTATCTATTTCTTAGAAACTGGTGCAGTATCGAGAGGTAGTAAAGTAGTTTACGATAGAGCACATTCTTCTATTGCAGAAATTAAATCTGGAATGATTGATTGGGATGCTGTTTTTGAAGGTGTAGAATGGTTTCATTGGACGGGTATTACACCTGCTATTTCTCAAGGAGCCGCAGATGTTTGTTTAGAAGCTGTAAAAGCAGCTAGTGCAAAAGGTATTACTATTTCTACCGATTTAAATTATAGAGCTAAACTTTGGACATTCTGTGACGATGCTCATAGAGAAAAAATTATGTCTGGTTTAACTGAATACTGTGATGTTATTTTAGGTAACGAAGAAGATGCCGAAAAGCATTTTAACATAAAACCAGAAGGTTTAGATATTACTACCCAAGGTCATGATGTTAAAGCAGAAGCATTCTTATCTGTATGTAAGCAGATGATGAAAAAATTCCCGAAAGCCAAAAAGGTAATCACAACCTTAAGAGGTTCTATTTCGGCATCTCACAACACGTGGGCCGGTGTTTTATGGGATGGTACCAAAATGTACGAAACTCGTCAATACCAAATTACAGATATCGTTGACCGTGTTGGTGGTGGAGATTCTTTCATGGGTGGTTTGATCTACGGATTATTAAAATACCCAGAAGATGATCAAAATGCACTTGACTTTGCAGTAGCTGCATCATGTTTAAAGCATACAATTAAGGGTGATGCCAACCTTGTAACAGTTTCTGAAGTAGAGAAACTAATGGGTGGTGATGCTTCTGGTAGAGTTGCTAGATAATTAGAAAATAGCTTTAGAACTTCTAAAAACCAACAATGTCGAAAAAATCTGTTTTAATTCTTTGTGGTGGCGGACCTGCACCTGGTATAAATACCGTAATTAGTACCGTGGCAAAGGCTTTCTTAAAAGATAATTATCGCGTTCTAGGTTTACATGAAGGATTCAAAGGAATATTTGATGAAAATCCTAAAATCAAGGAGTTTGATTTTTTCCATGCCGATAGGATTTTTAGTAGAGGTGGCTCCACATTAATAATGAGCCGTTTTAAACCTAAAAACGAAAAACTAAACACTAGCCTGTTTATTGATAATAATGTAAAGCTGTTGGTAAGTATTGGTGGTGATGACACTGCTTCTACTGCCAACAGAATTACAGGATTTTTAAAGAAAGAAGGTATTTCAATTGCCAACATTCACGTACCTAAAACCATTGATAACGATTTACCGTTACCAGACAGAAACCCAACCTTTGGTTTTCATTCTGCAAAAGATGAAGGTGTACGTATTGGTACTACTACCTATGAAGATGCGCGAACCAGCCAAAATTGGTTTGTAATGTCTACCATGGGGCGTTCTGCAGGGCATTTGGCGTTCGGTATTGCAGCGAGCTGCCACTACCCTATGATGATTATACCTGAAATGTTTGACCGTACTGCTATCACTTTTGACAAGGTGGTTCGTATGGTGATTTCATCAATGATCAAACGTAAAATTGAAGATATCCATTATGGTGTCGCATTAATTAGTGAAGGGGTTTTTCATAATATGCCAGACTCTGAATTAAATAAGTGTGATATTAAATTCACCTATGACGATCATGGGCACCCAGAATTAGGTAATGTTAGTAAAGCGCATATTTTTAATATGCTCGTTCAAAAAAAATTAAAAGAGTTAGGTATTGATATTAAAAGTAGACCTGTTGAACTAGGCTACGAATTACGCTGTTGTAGACCTATTGGGTTTGACCTTACCTTATGTACGGTTCTAGGTCTTGGCGTAAAAAAATTATTTGACGAAGGTAAAAGTGGCTGTATGGTTACTGCGAATTCTAGAGGTGAAATTACTCCGCTATTCTTATCAGAAATTCAAGATGAGAACGGTAAAATTGCACCTCGATTGGTAGATATCAATTCAGAATTGGCAGAATTATGCTTTCAAAACTTATTCTATATAAGTGAAGAAGATTATGAGGATGCAAAAAAATATGTGGACAACCCTTCGGAGTACGATTTCAACAAAATTTTAACTGAGAAATAAAAAAAATGGCACAATATTCAAGAATAGAAGTAGCAAACGTAATGAAGGAATCTGGTATGGTTCCATTATTTTATCACCCAGACATCGAGTTAGGTAAAAAGGTTTTACAAGCTTGTTACGACGGTGGCGCACGTTTAATGGAATTTACGGCTCGTGGCGATTTCGCTTTCGAAGTATTTTCAGAATTGAACAAATACGCTATCAAAAACTTACCAGGTATGATTATGGGTGTAGGGTCTATTACAGATGCTGCAGCTGCTTCATACTACATGCAAATTGGTGCAAATTTTATTGTAACACCTTCTTTAAGAGAAGATATTGCAATTGTTTGTAATCGTAGAAAAGTATTATGGTCTCCTGGTTGTGGTTCTTTGACCGAAATCAACAAAGCCGAAGAAATGGGCTGTGAGATTGTAAAATTATTCCCTGGTGACCTTTACGGACCTGGTTTCGTTAAAGGAATCAAAGGACCTCAACCTTGGACAAGCATTATGCCGACAGGTGGTGTTAGTACCGATGAAGCTAACCTTAAAGGTTGGTTCGATGCAGGTGTTACTTGTGTTGGTATGGGATCAAAACTTATTAGTAAAGAAATTTTAGCAAATAAAGATTATGCTGGTTTAGAAGCTTTGGTAAAAAACACCTTGGCTACCATCAAAAAGCTGCGTTCATAAAGTATAGAGGCAACACCACGTGAATTCGACATTCACAAAGTGCGCCTTTTAAAAGTGCATATTTAAGTTGTTAGTTGGAAAAGGGCATTTAAACTTTGGCATTACGCTGAAGTTTGGTGCTCTTTTTGTTTGTCCTAATATCAAGACCCTTACCTTATTAATTAACTCATTCATATTCAGAGCTATAATTTTATAGGAGTAATAACTACGCCCTAATTCAAAAAATAATACCTAAAAAGTTTCTACATTAGAGGAATGAAATACAACAAAGTTTCATTTATTCTACCTACTCTAATTCTTTATGTTTTTGCATTTTGCTTTTCTTTAAGCTCTGCTGCACAAATGCCATCTGATAGTTCACTTTTTTTTCGAAATGCGATTGTAAATCCGGTTGAACCTCAAGACCTTCCATCAGGTATTAACTTTTTTACAAAGCAAAAAGAGAATCATTTAGAATTGCAAGACACTCTAAAAGTTATTTACGATTTAAGGCTTTTATCTATTGCTGAATTTAAAATAGGAAACAATTTCAATAGCGAAAACCATGTTGTAGAAGCCTTGAACCTCATTAATTCAATGGCTACCAAAGACACGTTGATTAATGCCAGAGTAGGCTTATACAATCAATTAGGTAGAATTTATAGAACCTCGAATAATTTTAATGAAGCTATTAATTCATTTGATAAGGCTTTACAAATAGCCACAAAATTAAAGGACAGTGTCATTATACTGAATAATAAAGGCAATATATACACCGACGAATTATCCTATTCCAAAGCCCTCGAAATATACAGATTACTTCACCAAAAACAATCGCAATTAAACAATTACGAACTAGGTTTAGTAGTCGATAACTTAGGGCACGTGCAGGCCAAACTAAACCAACCAGATGCTTTAAAGAATTTAAAAAGGGCTTTTGATATTCGTGAAAAAAACAATGATATTATTGGGTTACACTCTAGCACTACACATTTATCTCAATATTATTTAGACAGAAAAGACACGACCAATGCATTAGTATTTGCTGAAAAAACATTGGCACTATCAAATAAAATAAATAGTAGCTCATTTAAGATCGAAGCTATTAATTTACTTATGAATTTAAATAGGAATCCGCTTGTTCATGAATATATAAGATTAAACGATAGTATTACCAATGCCAAACAAATAGCAGAAAACAAAAATGCTTTTCTAAAATATAATGTTGCCGAAGAACAAAAGAAAACCCAAGCCAGTATATTACTTCAAGAAATTGAATCTCGCAAGCGATTGGCTTACCAAGCTCTGGCATTTATCATTTTTTTAATCTTAGTTGGTTCTTACTTTATCTATCGTAACAGATACCGCAAAGCTAAAATTGAAGAAATCTATAAAACAGAAACCAGAATTGCCAAAAAAGTACATGACGAGGTAGCTAATGATATGTATAAAGTTATGACCTCACTTGAAAATAATTCGGGTATTGACAGCAAGGTTATTGATGAAATGGAGAAGATTTATACCAAAACAAGAGATATTTCAAGAGAAAATAGTGCAATTGACTTAAGAAATGATTTTGATCTTCAATTAAATGATTTATTGCTTGGCTACAAAAACAACAAGGTAAATGTGATTACCCGTAACCTTTCTAAAATGCCATGGAATACTGTATCAGAACATAAGAAAACCGCTATTTATAGGGTGTTACAAGAGCTTATGACAAATATGCGCAAGCATAGTCAAGCATCATTTGTCACCCTAATTTTCAAAAAAGAAGGGTCTAAAATTCAAATAATTTACCGCGATAATGGGGTGGGTTGTGATCTTTTTAAAAAAAATGGACTACAACATACGGAATCCCGTATCGCTTCTTTAAATGGAACTATTAATTTTGAATCTAAGCAAGGTGATGGCTTTAAGGCATCAATAATAATTTAATGCATGTTCAAAAAAGTTTTAATCGCGGAAGATATGGAAGACATCAACAAAGGTGTATTTTCATTACTGACCGAATTAGGGGTTTCTCAAATAGACCAAGTACAGTATTGCGATGATGCGTACTTAAAAGTTAAAAGAGCCAATTTAGATGGCGAGTCTTTTGATTTAGTGATATCTGACCTCTCTTTTAAAGTAGATCATAGATCACAAACCTACACTTCTGGGCACTCGTTGGTCGAAAAACTGAAAACGGAATTTCCTGAACTAAAAGTAATTGTGTATTCCGTTGAAGACAGACTACAAGCCGTACGAACGCTATTCAATCAACATCATGTTGATGCTTATGTATGTAAAAGCAGAAACGGTCTCAAAAACCTCACCGTTGCCATTAATGAAATAGCTGAAGGAAACACCTATCTATCTCCTGAAGTGGCAAATGCCTTTAGCAGTGAAAATGAACTAGAAATAGATGATTACGATATTTCTTTGCTAGATCATCTAAGCAAAGGATTATCGCAAGATGAAATCAGTGCTTTATATAGAAAAGAAAATATAGCACCGGCCAGTCTTAGTTCTATTGAAAAGCGGTTAAATAAACTCCGTGTTCAATTTAATGCCAACAATGCCATACACCTAGTGGCTATTGTAAAAGATTTAGGGCTGATTTAAAACTGGAATTTCATCACATTACGGAAAACCGTAAAGCTATTTTGTAGAATGTTAGTAGGTTTGCCGTACTTAAAAACAAGAATAAACACTAATCAATATCTATAACATTAATGCTATGGCCATCCTACCGAAAAGGTATTTCGGGGGAACTAACCGATTTGGTGGGTATGGCCTATTTTTAAACCAATACCCCAAATTACACTACCGCAGCAATATCTACTGCTACATCTAATTTACTTTGACCACTACCATACACCACCCCTTTTAAAGGAGGTACATCATAGTAATCTCTACCCCAACCTACTACAATATGTTGGTCTTTTGGTATTTGATTGTTCGTCGGGTCAAAATCTACCCAACCAAAACCCGGTATAAAAATAGCAAACCACGCATGTGATGCATCGGCACCTACCAACTTCTTTTTACCCGGGGCAGGCAATGTTTCTATATACCCGCTTATATATCTTGCAGGCAAACCAACAGAACGAATACAGGCTATTGCAATTTGTGCAAAATCTTGACAAACACCTTTCTTCTCTTTCATAACCTCTTCTATCGGGGTAGATATGGTAGAAAATTCAGAATCAAAGTCAAAATCGGTATAAATACGCTGCATCAATTCGAATGCTGCTTCAAAAACAGAACGGTTACCTTTAAAAGAAAGCTCGGCATATTCACGAATAGCCTTGTCTGTTCTTCTTATAAAAATAGATTCCAATATATATTGCTTAGCCTCAAGAACTTCTGGTTCCATACCTTGTAATGCCGCTAGTGCATCATTCATCGTAATACTTTTGCAACCTTCGCTATTGAACGATTCATGAAACTTGGCATATTCGCGCTTAATTTTACTTCTGGTAGTCACCTTTAAGGTTCTATGCTCTGTCTGTATTGAAAAACGTGTAATATAATTACCGAAAAAATCTACTCGCTCACTTATTTCTGCAGGCTCGGGCGTAATTTCGATTTTATATGATAATAGCTCTTGACCCTTAGATTCTCTTGGTCTAAGGGTTGCTATATTATGACAATAGCTAACGGGGGCATTATAATCGTACTTGGTAATATGTGTTACGTTGAATATCATAATCAAATAGGAAAAGACTGTGTAAACAATTGGGTCTGCTTGGCTGTATGATTGAAATAGGTATTTGTTATAGCTTGTGAAGCTTTATACAATAAATCTGAAAGCTCTTTTAATAGTACCTCTAAATCTTCTCGCGTAAAATCTTTTTCTGATTTAGTCATTGCCAATTTCGAAGACTCTGCCAATCGTAACTTCGAAAATGCCTCGAAAACATATTTCTGATAATTACTTAATTGATGATCATGTTTAGAATGTGGTAGACGTGCTATATCTTTTTGAATACGATTGATCATAAAAGTCAATGATCGTGCATAATCTAAATCTAGGACTACTAAATCTAACACATGCGCCAACTCTATATGAGAACGATAACTATATCTATAAATATTTAAGCTTTCGTGGCTGGTCAATAAATATTCTAACACATCATATTCTACCTGCTCTTCATATTTTATAGTCAACAGAGCTCTACATTTGGTAATCGTTAAAGTACTCTGCTCTAATTGCAGACCGATAAAGTATAACAACAAACCTTGTTGCACCATAATGCTTTCTTCAATTAACCCCATAAATGCTATTAAGCGGGTAATTAACTGATTTAACACTTTTAATATTTTATTGATGGAATGATCATCCCCATCTACTAAAGAACTCCACAATTTTTGAATATTTTCAAAAACACGCCACATATCTGAAGACCAAAGATTACGAATGGAATAATAGGAATTACTAAACATGCCTATGGTATGTGCCAAACTACCTATTCTATTTTTATCAAGAATTACAGATAGCATTTCTTCATACGGATTATCCATTGCCAATTTTCCGTTTTTGTCCTTTTCTATAAACCCGGGGTAGGTACCCGTTAATTGTGTTACAGCTTTAAACAATACTTTAAGCTTTTCAGAATCTGGCTTTTCATCCCTATTCTGAACTATGGCCATTTGGCGCATTACGGTTCTTAAAAATCGTGCATTGACCAATGTGCGACCAACATAGCGACCTGCCCAATATAAATTCTCGGCCGTTAAACTTGGTAGGTCATTTAGTCCAGAGATAGCTACTGAGGATTTCTGTTGCCAATGTCTATTTTTTTCTTCTTTGACTTGGTTCTCATCTAATATCCAGAAATCTTTACTGGTACCGCCTCTTTGGTTTGAAACACGTACAGTTTCGCCATCGGGCGCCACTCGTACTAAACCACCAGGCATTACCGAATATTGGTCTTTTGATGCAATACAAAAAGCTCTAGCAACCACATTTCTAGGTTCTAATTTTTCACCGGAAAGATTGGGTGCCGTAGAAAAATTAATGCGCTCTTGGGCGACAAAACGGTATGGGCGTTCTAAAATAACTTTTTTGAGTTCTTCTAGTTCTTTAGTGCTCATCTGCTCGCCAAAATAAATACTTTCTCTATTGGTACGGTCTATTCTTTTGATCACTAATTCAGAAATATGCTCAAGCACATAGTTTCTTTCTTTCTCTTGCCCACACCACCATGACGCTATTTGCGGCAATTCTAATTCTTCATCTAAGAAGAATTTTGCAATGGCAGGCATAAACGGAATCAAACCCGGATTTTCAATTACTCCGCTTCCAATTGGATTAATAACCGATACATTTTTTCTTCTTATGACATCTAATAATCCGGCAACGCCTAAATGTGAATCTTCCCGCAATTCTAAGGGGTCGGTAAAAGCATCGTCTACTCGACGCAAAACGACATCTATCTGTTTTAATCCTTGTAATGATTTCATCCAAAGAAAACCATCTCGAACTACCAGATCATTACCTTGTACCAACGGATATCCTAAGAAAGAAGCCATGTAGGCATGTTCAAAATAGGTTTCGTTATGTGAACCGGGAGTAAGTATTACTATATTCGGATTCTCTTTTTTACCCGGTGCGGCATCAACGAGCATTTGGTTGAATTCTTGAAAGAACCCAGACAAACGCTTTACTTTCATTTGCGCATACATATCGGGTAATATTCTACTGGTCGTAGATCTATTTTCTAATGCATAGCCCATACCTGAAGGTGCTTCTGTACGATCATTTACGACCCACAAACGCCCATCTGTACCACGGCAAAGATCCGCTGCATATATAGAAAGAAACTTTTCTAACTTTAGCTCCATACCAGAACATTGCCTTAGAAACCCACGATGTCCATAAATAACTTCATAGGGCACTATGCCATTTTTAATCAGCTTTCGTTCGCCATAGACATCTTTAAGAACCAAATTGAGCAGTTCTGCCCTTTGCTTTAAGCCTGCCTCTACCTTAGTCCACTCGTCTTGGTGCAGCATAAAAGGAACCACATTAAGGTTCCAAGGCCTGTGCATACCTTTTGGGTCGTTATAAACATTATAGGTGACACCGTTTTCTGATAATAACCAGTCAATATCTCTTTGACGTGCGGTCAAACCGTTAATTCCTATTTCGTCAAATGTGGTCAATAATTTGTTCCAATAGGGCTTCATACCATTGTTCAATGAATACATTTCATCATTGCCCTGTTGGGTATCATAATTATTAAACCAGGTAGTCTTTGTTGTTGGCATTACTTCTTACGTAAATCTGTTACATGCGGATACTCGGGGTTAACCGGCATCTTCTTATATACAAATGTATTTGAACCTGACTTAGGTTCTACCATTCTACCCGTAAAATTTGTTGAAGCGACCAATTCTGTAGGTGTTACCTCTTCTTGCGTTACCCCAATATCCCAAAAACGATTAATTCTTCTCGATTCTGCCTCTAAACTATTTACTGGGTACGTATCGTAAGAACGCCCACCTGGGTGTGCTACAAAATAGGTGCAACCTCCAATAGACTTTTGATTCCAATCATCTACAATATCAAATACTAACGGGGTATCTACACCAATAGTCGGATGTAATGCCGACCATGGCTCCCATGCTTTAAAACGCACTCCCGCTACATATTCCCCTTTTGTACCTGTTGAACTCAGTTCTATTTTTACCCCGTTACAAGTCAATGAATAGCGCTTACTATTAAAATTATTCACTTTTACCTGTACACGCTCTAATGACGAATCTACATAACGCGATGTGCCGCCACCGGTCATTTCTTCACCTAGAACATTCCACGGTTCTATGGCCATTCGCAATTCCATTTGAATCGAATTTATTTCTACCATACCGTATAATGGAAAACGGAATTCAAAAAATGGATCGAACCAATCTAACTTGAACGGATAGCCCGCCTCGTTCAATTGTTCGACAATATCTTTGATATCTTCTTTTACATAATGCTCTAACAAAAACTTATCATGCAACTCGGTACCCCAACGCACCAAATCATGCTTATACGGCTTTTTCCAAAACCATGACACCAATGTACGTACTAGTAACATTTGCATTAAACTCATTTGTGCATGCGGCGGCATATCAAAAGCTCGTAACTCTAAAATACCTAAACGACCCGAAGACGAATCGGGCGAATATAATTTATCGATACAGAATTCTGCCCTGTGGGTGTTACCCGTGATATCTGTTAATAGGTGACGGAATAAACGGTCGGTAATCCAAAACGGGACCTCTTCATCGTCCGGTATTTGAGAAAAGGCAATTTCAAGTTCGTACAGATTCTCTAACCGTGCTTCATCTACTCGTGGCGCCTGACTGGTAGGCCCTATAAATGCACCTGAAAACAAATAAGACAACCCTGGGTGATGTTGCCAGAATGTTAATAGGCTACGTAGCAATTGCGGATTTCGTAATAGCGGACTATCGGCCGGCGTTACACCGCCCAAGGTTACATGATTACCACCACCTGTACCGGTGTGCTTGCCATCTAACATAAATTTTTCTGTACCTAAACGTGCTTGTTTGGCTTCGGCATAAAGTGTCAACGTATTATCGGTTAACTCTTGCCAGTTTTTCGCAGGATGTACATTTACCTCGATCACCCCTGGATCAGGTGTCACCTTTAACACCTCTAACCTGTTATCTCTTGGTGGCTCGTAGCCCTCTAGAATTACCGGTACATTTAGTTCTTTTGCAGTAGCCTCTATACATGCTACCAAATCTAAAAAGTCTTCGGCGCTGTCTAATGGCGGAAGATATAAGAACAATTTATTCTCACGAACTTCGGCACAAATTGCCGTACGTACATAAGGGTGCTTTCTTGGGTGCGAAGTAGATTTCAACTTCATTCGCTTTTGTAAAGCGTCGTCAGGCATTGGCAAATCTGGTGTTTTTTCAAACAACTCTACCTCTGCAGTTGGTTCTGACGGAATTGGTGGATCCTTTGGTAATGCCGCTAAAGGCAAACGCAACCCAATTGCCGAATTACCAGGAGTAAGTAATAAATGCTTATTTCTGAATTCCCACTTATTGGTAATCCATTTATTATCTTTTTTAATCAGCGGATACACATGACCTACCGTTTTTCCTATACCTTGTTCTAAAATTTCCCCAAGTTTTCTACGTAAGTGGGTATCGTCTTTATTATATTTTTTCGGATTAACATCTACAGGTAATTTCCCCTCTTCCCACAAGAAGTAAAAAGCATCTTCATAGGCGGGCACAATACTATTGGTCTTACAACCTAAGTAACCACCTAATGTCTTTAAAAATCGTTTGGTAATATTTCTTGGCATCTTATATTCTTCAGAAAATGATGCCAATAGGCTTGGATCTTTCCAAATTGGTTTCCCATCTTTTCTCCAATGTATACCGATCAACCAACGAGGCAATGCTTCACCTGGGTACCACTTACCTTGTGCGTGATGCAACAAGCCGCCTTTACCAAAAACCTCTAATAAACGAATAGACAATTTACTTGCCAATTCTCGTTTATGCTTACCGTCGGCTGCGGTATTCCACTCTTCAGACTCCATGTCATCTATAGAAACAAAGGTAGGTTCACCACCCATTGTCAAGCGAACATCGTTTGCCTGTAATTCTTCTTCTACCTTAAAACCAAGATTATAAATAGCATTCCACTGCTCTTCTGTGTACGGTTTTGTTACCCTCGGAGATTCGAATATTCTAGTTACCGAGTTATCGAATTCAAAGGTAGTTTCCGCAAAATCTGTGAATCCACTTACAGGCGCTGCACTCTCATAAGATGGTGTACATGCCAACGGAATATGCCCTTCGCCGGTAAAAAGTCCAGATGTGGCATCT
Source organism: Maribacter sp. (assembly GCA_030730545.1). Taxonomy (GTDB): domain Bacteria; phylum Bacteroidota; class Bacteroidia; order Flavobacteriales; family Flavobacteriaceae; genus Maribacter. The sequence continues at coordinate 14,430 of JANQUX010000368.1, forward strand.
AAACCAATCCACCCGGCACCTGGTAAATATACTTCTGCCCATGCATGTAAATCTGTAAAATCTTCTTCAGGACCTGACGGACCGTCTAATGATTCTTCATCTGATTTTAATTGTACCAAATATCCAGACACAAAACGTGCCGCCAAACCTAAATGACGTAGTATCTGTACCAAAAGCCAAGCAAAATCTCTACAAGAACCCAATTTACCTTCTAAGGTTTCTTCGCATGTCTGCACACCTGGTTCCATACGTAAGGTATAGTTCAGATAATTATATAAGTTGCTATTAAGGTTAATTAAAAAATCGATACTTCGTAGCGGAGTCATATCAATTTTTGACAGATATTCTTTTAGTAACGGACCACTTTCCACTTTTTCTAAATAAGGCAAAAGTTCCTTTTTAGCTTCTTCAGAATACTTAAAAGGAAATTCTTCACACGCTTCTTCTACGAAAAAATCGAACGGATTAATCGTCTTTAAATCTGCTATAATTTCTACATCTACAGAAAGTTCAGTCGTTTTATCTGGAAATACAATACGCGCCAAATAATTACCAAATGGATCTTGTTGCCAATTAAAAAAATGATTTTCTGGTTTTATCTTTATCGAGTACGCCTCTATCGGTGTTCTACTATGTGGCGCAGGTCGTAACCTGAATATATGAGGCGATAGATTTATACTTCTATCATAGATATATTTCGTTTTGTGTTTAATTGCAACTTTTAATGCCATAATGCGATGAAATTTCAGTACTACCTAATATAAGCACTATTATTAGCAATTGATAAACACAATGGCTTAATCGGTTAATTTTTATTCATAATAACGTTGCAGCGCTATTTATTGATAGATTCTTAATGTGATGACCGTATTGTTATTTTTTCTTTGGATAGGATAATGGAGCAAGGGTGATGATTTAAGAGAAGTACATTAAAGAACTTTTAATTTTTGTACTTTGATATCTTCAACCAAACTTTGAGAAAATGGATAAGGCACTGCAAACCATGATCGATAATATGCCCGAGAAAACAGGCAAATCTTTAAACGAATGGAAATCTGTTTTAAAAATGAAATCGTTTACCAAACATTCTGAAGGCGTCAATTTTCTAAAAAAGGAACATGGTGTTACTCACGGATTTGCAAATACCATAGTAACATTATCAAAAGAAGAAAACAACGATCAAACTGACTTAGTTGCGCAACAATATGGTGGAAAAGAAAACTTAGTACCTGTTTACGATGCGCTTATAAAAGTGGTAAAAACTTTTGGTGATGATGTTACGATCACCCCTAAAAAAACCACCGTAAGTATTATTCGGAAAACGCAATTTGCACTTATAAAACCGGCAACCAAAACTAGAATAGACCTCGGACTCAAAATAAAAGATAAGCCTACCACTGACCGACTAGAATCTTCAGGACCATTTGGTTCGATGTGTACCCATAGAGTTCAACTCATTGAAGCTAACCAAGTGGATGATGAATTAGTTGATTGGTTGAAGGAGGCTTATAAAAAAGCGGAGTAAGTTTGTTTAGTTCTTGAAAAATATACGATGAAAAGCATATACACAGTAATTTCGATTCTATTTCTAAGTCTCATATCTACTAGAACTCTTTTTAGTCAAGATTCGCTTTTTAAAGGAATATCACCTGCCGAATTTGAAATCATGTTACTTGGTGAGCAAACTCATGGAGATGGTGCCGTTTTTGACAAAAAGCTAGAAATGATAAAAGACCTGCATGAGAACCATGGGTATAATCTATTAGTTTTTGAGAGTGGTATGTATGATAATTTTAAAGCAAATGAACTTTACAAAAATCAAAAGGAGGAGATCGATATTTTCAAGCAAAGTGTTGGTTGGCTGTATACCACCACCGAAGTTTTTCAACAACTTTTAAATTATCTAGAAACACACCCTGAATTAAAAATTCTCGGATTCGATTCTCAAGAATCAAATCTCTTTGAAGAATATTTTCTCAACGACTTTAAAACGCTTTGCTCAAAAAACAACATTATAATTTCTGATGAAGTCTATATAGAAATTGAAAAGACAATGATTGTTAGAGACTTTGAAAATTATGCTTTTAACAAAAAAGACGCTACCAACCTTTACAACAATATTAATGCTGTCATTGAAAAAATTGACCAAATCCCTAAAAATGATATTGAAACAGAAGTGATAGTTCAAACATTTAAGAGTGTATTTTCTGACTTGGATTTCGGATTAAAAAGTTTACAAAAAGAAAAAATAGCCATTCAAAACCCTAGGGATAAACAAATGGCTGAAAACCTTATTTTCATTAAAGACCTTTACCCTAATGAAAAAATAATTGGATGGGGCGCTAGTTATCATTTTGCGAATAAATTGAATGAATTCGAGTACACCTTAGAAACTGAAAATTACATTAAAAAACAAATTACGATCACAGACAGTATTCACGGTGATAGCCACACCAACACTGAAGAAGAAATTTCACAAATAAAAGAATTGAAATATGCCGTACCAATGGGTCAAATTCTTAAAGAAAAATACGGCTCAAAGTTGTTTAGTTTAGCTTTTACCTCTTATGAAGGTTTCTATTTTGATTTTTCAGTAGAACAGATTTCTCCAATTTTACAACCGCCAGCTAATAGTATTGAATCCGATTTTAAAAATCAGAACATTAAAACAGCGCTATATGTTTTAAATGATATTCCGCATCAATTTTATTCTTCTGCTCTAGGCTACATTCCGCTATCCGCCAATTGGGAGAATATTTTTGATGGTATTTACTATATTGAAAAAATGTACCCTCCAAAGTATGTAATATATGGTAATGAAAAGAGGAAGACAGTTACATTAAAAGGCAGTAGCATAACGGGCTCCATTATTGACGACGATACTTCTGAACCTATTAATTATGCCGATGTATATTATTCTGATTTGAATTCAAGTACAGTTTCAAACGCAAAAGGACAGTTTAATATCCCGAATAAAAAAAGTGCAAATAGCTATTTAATATTTTCTTCGATTGGGTATGAAAGCGATTCTATTTCTATTAATTCACTTACAAAACAAATGAACATCCGTCTTAAAAAATCTAAAGATGATATTGTTTTAAATGAAGTCGTTGTTTCGGCTGCAAGGGTAGAATTAAGCGCTGAAGAAATCATTAAAAAAGCTCGGGAAAATATTGAAATTAATTATGTACAAACTCCCTATAATCAAAGTTTCTTATTTAAAATAAGTCAACTCAACAGCACAGATTCGGTAGCAATTGGTGAAGAAGCTATTATTAAAACCTATAATAAAAAGGGAATTAACGGAAGTAATAAACCTGAGAATAACTTTTTTGCGGAAATTGAACATTTAAGAGCTAATACAGATGCTTATGAGAAAAGTAAATGGCATAATGGAATAGGCGCATTATGGGTAGTTTTAAATAGGGATATCATTTTAAGCAAGACCAATGTTTTATACAGAAACAGTTCTTATGACCTAAAAAAGGAAAAATCATTAAACTATGAAGGACAGAAAGTATATCAGATAAATTTCACTAATAATTCTCCTGGCTCCTATTCTACTGGGTATGGTTACCCTGCGCCAATAGCATCATCTGGCAGTATTTATATTGGTACAGAAAACTATGCTATTTTAAAATATGAGCATAATATAGAGCGTGCAGAATACCAAAGTAAAAAATCTAAAAAATGGATAAAACAAGTGCACAACATTGTACAGACCTACAAAAACGTACAAGGAAAATACTTTTTTAATCTATTAGAAGTCTCAACAAACACTGATATATTCTCAAGTGACCATCAATTTTTACAAAGCACATATGCTATGAACAAACTTGTCTCTAATGATATTGAGACCTCATCGGTAGAAATTTTAAAAAGACCACTTACAGAATTAAAACAAGGGTATAAAAAACAATTAAATGATCCCTATTGGGAAGACAAACCAATGGATTTTATGATTGAAATACCGACAAGAACTTTTTAATATTAACTACTAAAAGATATCCTTTCATATTCAAGACTACTACCTTTGCACTATGAGCATTGAACAGACGGCAATCAAGACCACATATTTCAGCATCATAGGTAACATATGCCTGGCTTTGATTAAAGGTCTTGCAGGTTTTTTCGGTAATTCTTATGCCCTAATTGCCGATGCTATTGAATCTACCACAGATATTTTTTCTTCTATTCTAGTTCTTTTAGGTTTTAAATATGCAGAAAGACCGGCAGATGAAAACCACCCTTACGGACACGGAAAAATAGAACCTATAATTACATTCTTAGTTGTAGCTTTTTTGGTGATTTCTGCTACCGTTATCGCTTATGAAAGTATTGAGAACATACAGACTCCCCATAAAGTCCCAAAAGCATGGACATTAATCGTTCTAGGGGTAATTATTGTATGGAAAGAAATCTCGTACCGCATAGTTATCAAAAAAAGTGAAGAGACACAAAGCACCTCTTTAAAAGCAGACGCTTGGCACCACAGAAGCGACGCTATTACCTCTATAATGGCATTTATTGGTATTTCTATTGCCGTAATACTGGGCAAAGGATATGAAACGGCAGATGATTGGGCTGCCCTTATGGCATCGGGCTTTATTCTGTACAATAGTTACTTAATTCTAAGACCTGCTTTAGGAGAAATAATGGACGAGCAACGTTATGACGATCTCTTGGAAGACATACGGATTAAGTCATTAGAAGTACCAGGTGTTACTGGTACCGAAAAATGTTTTATTCGTAAAGCGGGAATGAAGTTTCATGTGGACTTACATGCCATGGTCGATGGTAATATTACTGTCACCGAAGGACATGATATTGCCCACCTATTACAAGATCATCTTAACAAGGAAATTCCGAATCTAGAACATGTGCTGACTCATATTGAACCTGACAATCTTTAGTTTGGAACAAATTTGTGCTCTGGTTGGTTATTACAAATGTAACAATGCCAAAGCATCTTCCGTATTGCCTTCTACTAGCCACTTTTGGGCAAGAGTATGAATTTCAGAAGAATTTTTCAAACCACCCACA
>JANQUX010000369.1 GCA_030730545.1 Maribacter sp.
CAACAACAGTACCTTGATCTTTTATTACATTATCAATAAAACCAGAGAATGGTGCTCTTATGGTAGATTTACCCAATTGACTCTGTGTCTGAGATACCATATTTTCTGCAGCTTCATAATTAGTTTTAGCCTGTAAAAATTGAATTTCTGAACCTATATTCTGATTCCATAAACGCTCTTGACGTTCAAAAGTCGTTTTTGCCAAAGCGGCTTGAGATTTTAGTTGGCTTAATTGGCTAGACATACCGCCATCATCAATAGTCGCTAATACCTGACCTCTAGAAACCTTATCACCTTCTTTAACATAGACTCTTTGTAAGGTACCTGGCATTTCTGGGTAGATCAATACATTCTGCTTGGTAGATACATCACCTTGTAATTCTAAATAGTGATTGAATAGCTCTTTTTTAGCAGTCAATGTATTTACTAATGGTAATTTTTCTTCATTACCCAAAATTGCAATGGCAGAATCTAAAGATTTTACTTGCGCATCAATTAGTTTTTGCTGCGCGGTAATATCATTTTTTTTAGCTCTTATTGCCTCTAGGTCTTGCTGTGCTATAATATCTGCTACCGATTGCTCACCACTGCCACAAGAAAGTAAGCTTACGGTCGCAATTAATAAAACTAGTATTTTCTTCATGATTATATTTTTAATGATTGATTATTTAGTCTTTTGTATTTAAAATGGTTTCTAGTTCGGTCTTGTTATTAATTACCTCAACCATTGATTGTAAGTATTCTTGTTGGGTAGCATACAATTGTGTTTGTGCCTGTCTTAGTTCAAAGCTTGTAGCGAGACCTTCTTTATACTTGATTTGGTTTTTGTTTTCAATACGTTCAGATAGGGTTAGGTTTTGCTTTGCAGTTTCGTAATTATCTATCGCTAGGGTATAATTGTTTTTAGCATTCTCTAACTGTAATCTAATTTGTTGTTCAGCTTCTGTTAATTGTGTTTTTGCTTTTTCTAAAGCAATTTTAGCACGTTGCGTACTTGCACTTCTCTTAAATGAACTGAATATTGGTATGTTCAAGTCAAAACCTAAAATAGAAGAATCGAACCATTGCTGATCTCCGCTGAAAAAATCGAAGTTTTCTGAGAAGGCAGAGCTTCCGTAGTTGATAAAAGCATTCAAGGTTGGTAATGCACGACTTCTCGCTAATTTCCATTCAAAAAAGCGTTGTTCGTTTAAATTCTCGGCAAGTTTGTAATCTACATTATCATTAATATTAAAGTCGACACCAAGAATACCTAAGTCCATTTTTGACATGGTAAGGTCTTCTAGGTTTTCTTGTAATTGTGTTGGTGCATTTAGGTCTAGACCCATGCTTACATTCAACATTTGTAATGTAATGTCTTTTAGTCTAAGCGCATTTTGCAATTGATTCTCAATAGATGATAATGTAATTTGAAGCTGGTCAACACTTTCTTCTTCTCCCAAACCATTTTCAAACAATTTTGAGGTTTCAAAAAGTGTCTTTTCAAGCGTTTCTTTATTCTTTTCCAGTATTTTTACACTTTCCTCTGCTAGAAGTACATTTCCGTATGCTTCAACTACTTGTTTTCTAACGTCTAGTTCTGTTTTCTCTTTGTTGTTGGCACTATAGCTTAAAAATGCTTTTGTTGCTTGTACACCAACAATATAGGATCCATCAAAAATTTGTTGGGTCAAAGTAGCAGTTGCTGTTGCTGATTGTGGTTGAGAAAAAATTACCGGTACAAAAGTTCCAGGTTCACCACCTAAAATTTCTCCAGGTAGTAATGAAACAGGTTGTTTTAATTGATTTTGATAACCAACTGATCCATTTATTTGTGGTAGACCGGTAGCTATAGTTTCCCACTTTTGCTTTTGGGCATCTATAATATCTCTATTAGCATTAATTGCCGAATAGTTGTTTTCTAACGCAAATTGAATTGCTTCCTCTAACGTAAACGAATAGGTTTGCTCTTGTGAATACCCTAAACTAATACTTAGAATAGTGATTAAGATTACTAATTGATTTCGCATTATTCTTGATTTGAATTGATGATGTTATTTAATATGGTTTTTCCTTTTGGTGTTACAATCCCTCTTATGTGATATTCTAAAAATGAGTCCATTAATTTTCCTATCGGAAATTGCTCTAACGGAAACATGTTTTGGTCTTTTATACTATTTAGGCCAGTAAAATATATTCGAGCAACAAACTCCGGATTTATATTATCTCTAAACAAGCCTTGTTTTAAACCACCTTCAACATTCATTAAGATGCACTTATGCATTTTATCGAATTGCATGAGCTTCAGGTTTTTATGAATTTTCGGATAGTATTTCATTAATTGGTACTGAGGAGAGCTTTTTTCATCATTTAAATGAGACATGACATACTTTTTAATCTCATACAATTCTTCAATAGCGTTTTTCTCCATCGCTATAATTAGGTCAATACCGTTGCTTAAATCGCAGAACTTATGCATTACGCAATCTTCTACTAGCGAAGTCTTGTTACTGTACTCGCTGTAAATTGTTTTTTTGGACATGCCGATTTCATTGGCTATATCGTCCATAGTAATACTCTTAAAACCACGTTCTAAGAAAAGCTGTGAAGCTGTATCCCTAATTTTTTCTTTCATAATGGCTGCAAATATACAGCAGGAAACTTTAGGAACTAAAAAAGTTTCCAAAGTTTTACAATTTTTTAATATTGGGATAATTATTTAACCAAATTTTGAGGGACTGGTAATTAGCTATATAGCCCAAGTGAATTTATACTTGAGCTATGTTTTGTGTAAACGTCTGTTTGGTTTGTAATGGATTTTATTAAATAGATGGGGAGCAAAAGTATTTTAAATTGTCTTTATTTGAAAAGTTGAAGAATTGAATGCTGATGCTAATTTTAGGAAAGTTTTTTCTTTTAAGTCAATTTGTAAAATAGAACGTATTTTTGAATAAAATTGCGAACAATGCACACTATTAATGAATATCGAGAAGAGTTTATTGCGTATTTGGACTCAAAGAAAATTACAAAGGAACCCAGAAACCTTTATGAGCCTATTACCTATATTCTTAGTTTAGGTGGAAAGCGCCTAAGACCGGTTTTAGTGTTAATGACCGCTGAAATTTTTAAGGGCGATTTTAAAAAAGCTTTAGATGCCGCCTTGGCAATTGAAGTATTTCACAATTTTTCTTTGGTACATGATGATATTATGGATGATGCTCCTGTTCGTAGGGGGGAAACTACTGTTCATGAAAAATGGGATATAAACACTGGTATTCTATCTGGTGATGCAATGCTAATTATGGCGTATCAGCTTTTTGAAAATTATGAGCCCAATGTATTTAGAGATTTAGCCAAGTTATTCAGTAAAACGGCATTAGAGGTTTGTGAGGGTCAACAGTACGATGTTGATTTTGAGACAAGAGATGATGTCATGTTACCAGAATATTTAAAAATGATCGAGTACAAAACTGCTGTTCTCGTTGCAGCTGCTCTAAAAATGGGTGCTATTGTCGCCGGAGCCTCTGATGCAGCACAAGAGAAAATGTATAATTTTGGATTAAATCTTGGTATTGCCTTTCAATTGCAAGATGATTATTTAGATGTATTTGGGGATCCAGAAACGTTCGGTAAACAAGTGGGTGGCGATATCATTGAGAATAAGAAAACCTACTTATATTTAAAAGCATTGAATTCTGGTTCTGAAATGATGACGAAAGAGCTTGAACATTTATATTCTATTCAGCCAAAAGAATCAGATGCTAAAATAAACGCAGTACGTTCTATATTTGAAAAGACAGAAGCTGA
>JANQUX010000370.1 GCA_030730545.1 Maribacter sp.
TATTTAGATCAACTTTAGAATCATCTAATGCAGAGCTATTTGCTGTTGAATATTCAAGAATACCGTGGATCAACTTATCCATAGAAGCAACTTTCTCTTGCATAAGCTCAAGATTCTGTCGACCACCTTCATCTAAAACATCTTTATAATCATCACTTAACCAAGTTGCCAATGCACTTATACTTCTTAGTGGCGATTTAAGATCATGAGAAACAATATGGGCATACTCTTGTAAACCTTGGTTACTATTTTCTAATTCGCTAAGTAATTTTTCTTTTTGAAATTCTAATTGCTTTTGATCAGTAATATCTAAATGAATACCAATAGAACCTATAATAGCACCAGTATCATCATACCTAGGCGCACCACTTATAAGCCAGTGTTTTATGTTCTTATTTTTATCGATTACCTCAACTTCATACGACTCGGACTTACCGTCTAATCTATTCTGATTTTTCTTTTCAATAATATTTGAGTCTTTAAGCTTTATTACGCTAGAAGCCACTTTACCAATAAGTTCTTCTCTTTCAAAGCCACTCATTGTACAAAAGCTTTGGTTGACCATTTGTATGACGTCTTTATTATCGACCTCAACCAAGCCTAAATTCATATTTGCGATAATACTACCGTATTTCTCTCGCTGTGTTTCTAAATTTTTTCTATAATTTTTACTGATGGTAATATCTTGATAAGCCCATAAGTGCCCTTTGTAATCACCGTCATTTTTAATAGGAATAAAATCTCTTGCCAAAATTCTACCGTCGATCATCTCTAGCTCATCGGCAAGAACAGTCTCTTTTTTAGCAAGAATTTCTTGTATTCTATTAACGAATGCTTTTGGTTTTTTGAAGAACTTTTTATTTTCTTCTTCAGATTCTTCACAATCTAAACCTATAAGATTTTCAGGACTATCTTTAATATCGAATATATTACAGAACATTTGATTGGTCAATGCAATTTTACCATCTTCATCTTCTAACAAAACCCCTGTCTGTAAGTTCGAAATCAATGCAGATAATCTATTTTCTGAAGCTTTTAATTTTCTATCGGCTTCCAATTGTTTTGAAATATCTTCTATAATGGCAACCTGATAGTCTTTTTTTCTATGCTCGTCATGAATAGCGGTCATCATAATTTTTGCCATTATGGTAGAACCGTCGTTTTTCTTGAATTTCCAGATTTCGGTAAACTCATCTAATTCACCAGCACACATTTTATCTAATGAAAGATTATCTTCTAATTCATTTTCAGGCGCAGAAATAGATTTAAACGAAACATTTTTAAGTCCAAACTCTTTATACCCGAGCATATTGGTAAAAGTGCTATTGGTTTTAACAATTTTTCCGTCAACAGATAGAACAATACCTAATGGAGAGTTCTCAACAATAATGTCTAATTGTGCTTTTTGTTCTGCAACAAGTCTCTTTACTTCAGTTTCTTGGGTAATATCTCTAATAATACCCTGAGCCGCAATTGGTCTTCTATGCTTATCATAAATAAGGCTAGCGTTAATTTGAATCCACTTTTCTTCACCATCAGCAACAAAAATCTTAGCACGGTAGTTCTTTAAACTGCCTACCTCTATCATTGATGCCATTGACTCTTGGGTATATGCCAAAAAATCTGGATGTATAAATTGAGAAAGATTAACTAATTTTTCAACATGATCAAAACCTAAGAATTCTTTGGCCGACCTGTTCATATTAATTACATTGAACTGAAGATCCATTACGACGTACGGATCAATAATATTTATAAAAACACCATCTAATTCAGATGTTTTTTCACTTAATAAATTTTCAAGTTTATTATTAGATTCTCTTAAATGACTGGTAACATCGTAAAGCTCTTTAGATTTTTGTTCTAAGATGCTCTCAGCTTGTTGACGCGCTTTTTTCTGTCTTTCGAGCGCTTTCTTTAAGAGAAGTACTTCTTTATTATCCATGTTGTACTACGTCAAATTTTACTTCAGTACCGTCTTCTTTAAGAAGTTCGTAGGTAATATCGGCTTTGCCATTAAAGTGTTCGAATGCCTTTTCTATTAAACCTTGTGCCAATCTATATAACCCTCTTGAGGAAGAATATATCATGGATATGGAAGTATCGGTCTTTTCAAGAATTTTAAAGGTAGGAAGTTCAGCTTCTGGATAAAGCTTTTTTACATGAACGTGAATATGATCTTCAATAGAATATAATAACCCTATTGGCGATTTGTAGCTTTGTATAACTTCTGGGTGCGCATTCTTTAAACTTGAGAACAAGTAGAGTCCGAATGCATAAATTAAATCTCCGGCCGGCAAATCTACCTCTTTACTTAGCTGGGTAATCAGCGCTACCATTTCATTGAATTCGTAGGTAGCTACAGAGGTATAAATACCCTCTGATGGTAAATTTGATTTCTCAATAATATTGTCGACTGTTTCTAAACCGAACTCAGATTCGACCATTTCTAAAAACTCCGTAAATACGATTCCTTTCATTTGAATTTTTTAAGTACACTCAAACGTAGGAAAATTAATACGTAAATAGGAAAAAATGTTGTGAAATGAGCTTTTTTGTTAGCCTTTCACTAGTTGATTAACATTCCAGTACTCTAAAACGGCATTTAATTTATACTCGTAATCTTCATATTTCAATGGTTTGATAACATAACCAGCGATACCAGCTTGATAACATTTTAACAAATCTGCTCTATTTTCTGAGGTTGTTAAAATCACCGTAGGTAAATATTGAAGTAATTCATCTGCCTTTAAAATAGCTAGAAATTCAATACCGTTCATTCGTGGCATATTCAAATCTAAAAGAATAATATCAGGTAATTTTTCGCCAGATCTTAAAAAGTTCAAAGCCTCTTCACCATTTTTTGCTTCTATAATTGTATGCTTCAAGTTAAGTTTAGAAACGGTACGTTTCAATTTCATAACTTCTATTAAATCGTCTTCGATAAGTAATATGTCCATAACATAAATATTTGAGATTCAAAAGTCTGACAATCTTACGATAAAAATTATCAGCTATAGGTGAATAACAGTTTACTGTCGGTGAATGGTAATTCTCTACCGACGAGTATTTTTCAACATTCTTTAAAATCTTCGATCAGGGCTAAATGCTGCAATGTTCATAGCCGTCTTAGTACCAGACAATAACTCTGAAACTAGTTTACCTGTAGCAGGTCCTAAACTCCACCCCATCATAGCATGCCCAGTGGCAATGGTTAGATTTTTTATTCTTGTAGATTTACCGATGTATGGTAACCCATCTGGCGAAACTGGTCGCAACCCTGTTTTCACATTTTTTATTTCGGTATCGTTCATTTCAATATCCGGATAAAAAGCATGTGCACCTTTCGCGATTGCCATTACTCTTTCTTTTCTTATGATGTCATTTAGACCAGAAAACTCCATCGTACCGGCAAATCTTGTAAATCCGTTCATGGGTGTAACCGCCATGCTAGATTCCATCAATATGGCCGGCATAGAAATACCCGTTTCACGTTTTACATCTATGCGATACCCTTTACCACCTTGCAGAGGTAACTTTAATTGTAATTTTTTAGCCAATTCGCCGCTCCATGATCCGGCAGCTAAAACAACCTCATATGGCTGGTAAGAATCTTTATCGGTTACTATTTCTTTTATATGGTCTCCAGAAATCTTAACATCTAGTACCTCTACATTTGTTTTAAAAACAACACCTTGACTCTTTAAATATGCTACTAATTTCGGCATTATCTCTTTTGGGGTGGTATGCCCATCACATTCATAATGTATAGC
>JANQUX010000371.1 GCA_030730545.1 Maribacter sp.
TACTCGTATACTACAGAAGAATTGTGTTGGTGTGGTGATACCGTGTTACAATGAAGAAGAGCGACTTTTAAGTGAAGAATTTATACAATTTGCACATAAAAATCTTGGGTATCATTTGTGTTTTGTAAATGATGGTAGTACAGATAATACCTTGTCAGTGCTTCAGAAATTAAAACAAGACAATCCCGATAACATAAGTATTTATAATTGTAAACAAAATGGCGGCAAAGCAGAAGCTGTTCGCCAAGGCATTCTGCACTTGGTAAAAGACCAACAGTTAGATTATATAGGATTTTTAGATGCCGATCTATCAACAGATTTTAGAGATTTTGATGATTTGGTAAAAACTATTGAAAGTTCAGATTTTAAAATAGTAAGTGGTTCTCGTATCGCAAGAATGGGTGCTAATATTACAAAAGAATCTGCTCGAAAGATTATTAGTATGACGATCAACTTGATTATACAAACTATTTTAGGTATGCCTTTTAAGGATACCCAATGTGGTGCAAAAGTGATGGATCGTGAGATTGCTTCTAAAATGTTCAACAAGAAATTCATTACTAAATGGCTGTTCGATGTTGAGCTATTCATGCGAATGAAAAAGTACTATGGTAAAAGTGAGGTTAAAAGCATGATTTGCGAGCAACCTTTAAAAAGATGGATACACGCCGATGGTTCTAAATTGTCTATGAAAGACTCGGTTAAAATTGTAGGTCAACTAGCGCAAATCGCTGTTCATTACAGATAATTATACTTAAAATTTAGGTTCGCATTTTTTAAGATTTATAAAAGGTGTTGAGATTTCATTATCTCAGCACCTTTTACTTTTATGTAGTTAATGCGTCTTACTACCAAAGTGTATCTTTGTGCTTGATTCTATAGGTGTTGAACAAAATTCAAAATTTCATTTCTGTTTCTTTAAAAGAACTACTGCAATATTTGGGTAGTACCAATTTTTCTAAGTCGGTACTTACCGTAGTTGCGGTTATTACACCTTTGTCAATTGGTATTTCTACTGGATATACCGAAATAGGTGTGGCCGTATGTTTTGGTGCTTTTTGGTGTAACCCCAGTGATGTCAGCGGTAGCCAAAAACATAAAGTTTATGGTATACTTTTTTCGGCGGCTTTAGTAATGGTCGTTAGTTTTATTGGTGGGTATTTACACTATGCTACTTGGCTTGCCCTAATTATTTTAGGGGTTGCAAGTTTTGCTATATCGTTAATATCATCTTATGGTTTTAGAGCTTCACATATAAGTTTTTCTGGACTTTTAGCTTTAGTTTTAAGTTTTGCCCATACTCCCGATAAATTGGAAATTTACGAGTACGCTTTGCTAGTAGGTCTTGGCGGACTCTGGTATTTAGCCCTGTCTTTATTATGGTATAAAATAAACCCGAAGGGGCAGACCGAAGAAATTTTATATGATACCATTGGGCGTACCGGTAAACTTTTAAAGAAACGTGCGCAGTTAATTGATGGACAATCTAATAGGAAAAAATTGCAGCAGCGTTTGTTTCTACTACAAAGTGAACTTACGGAACAACATGATACACTGCGTGAAATTCTTATTCTATCGCGTAAAAACTCAGGTAGGTCTACCTACAATGGTAAGCGGGTTTTGGTATTGGTGCAATTGATAGAAATGTTGGAAACGGCAGGTGCGAATCCGGTAAATTATACGAAGATGGATGAGCAGTTTAAACTGTATCCAGAATTTACCAAGTTGTTTCAAAACCTGACTTTTGAGATGGCCAATCAATTGCAATTAATTTCTGAAATTGGTAACAAACCTAGTAAAATGCCAAAGCATGATGCGCTAACCAATCATTTTGAAGAATTGCGAATTAAGATTTCGGCACTTGGTACGGTAAAAGATGCTAAGGCTTACGAAGCTTTTATTATGTTTCAGAATTTGTTAGAATATCAAGAAAAGCAATTCGATAAACTTAAAAGAATGAAGTGGTTGCTTAGTGATCACGATGTAGCCTCAGAAGAATTTATTGATAAAGAAATTCTAAAACGTTTCTTGATATCTCAAGATTATAGTCCGCGAATATTATTACGAAACCTCAGTTTTAGGTCCACTATATTTCGACACTCCTTACGTTTAGCGGTTACCTTAATGATCGGATTTGTGGTGGGTAATGTATTTGCCTTCCAGAATCCGTATTGGATTCTTTTAACCATCATTTTAATCATGAGACCTAATTATGGTCTTACAAAAACACGATCTAAAGACCGAACTATGGGTACAATAATAGGTGGTGTTATTGCCACGGTCATTGTATACCTGGTACAAGATATTTATGTGTATGCAGTGTTAGCATTAATTTCATTTATAGTTGCGCTATCAATGCTGCAGAAAAACTATAAATTGTCAGCAATCTATGTAACCTTAAGTATTGTATTCATTTACGGAATTTTACAGCCCGATGTAATGACCGTAATTCAATACCGAATTTTAGATACACTTGTTGGTGCAGGATTGTCATATTTAGGATTTCTGTTTTTATGGCCCAGCTGGAGCTTTCAAGAAATACAAAAAGATGTTACCAAGAGTGTTGAGGCAAATAGAATGTATCTCTCTGAAATCGCAGATTTTTATAGACACAAGGGTAATGTGCCTACGAGTTATAGATTAGCACGTAAAAGTGCTTTTCTAGAAACTTCGAATTTAAGTTCGGCATTTCAGCGTATGACCCAAGATCCCCATTCGAAACAAAAAAATCTGAATAAAATATATGAGCTGGTAGAATTGAACCACAACTTTTTATCATCTCTGGCATCATTAAGTATTTATATTCAGCACCATACCACCACAGAAGCTTCAGAACGTTTTAATAGCATTGTTTTTAAGATAGATGAAAACCTTGGTTTGGTAATGCAAACGCTTTCTAATAGCATTGCTACTGGTAACGAGCCGAATTTTGAAGAAGTTGGTTCGTTTGAGAAACAATTACCCAAGTTTGAATCGGAAAATGTGAATTTGAATGCAGAAGATAATAATGCCTTAAAACGAAATCATCAAGAAGAGCAACTAATTTGGGAACAATTACGATGGTTATATTCTTTAAGTTCTACGATGATGAAGTTGACTTCAAGTTTGTAATAAGTAATTGTTTTATGCTATTCATTAGAAATATCTGAACTTTTAAATTCTACACTTTTAGCTTCCAGGTATGCCCAAATTTCTGACATATTTCCTGAGTCGGATAATGCATTAAAATCGGGTTGAGAAAGGCAATAGGTAAGAAAGCCGTTAACGTTTGATTCAGGTATGTCAAAATTTTCTGCTATTGTTTGTTTTGAAAATTTATATATGATTTCTTTTTCTAAATTCAGTTTTTCATCGCGCTCCACCATTTCTTCTAATGATTTAGTTCTGCCAGAAACTTTGTTCATGATTTTATGTGTGTTTACTTTAACACTCAACCCAACATAACTCAAAATTTCATTTAGCTTACCGTACTCATCCATTGTTTGGAGACTTACATATTTTCCTCTATCAGCTTCTTGTAATAACCTTTCACTTTGGGTCATTTTGGTGACATCCGCATTTTGTAGCCCTAAGGAATATGATGTTACGGTGGGTTCTATATGCAGCCTATCTATATCTCTGTCAATATCTCCGGTTAAATTATAGGGGGTAACTGTAACTTCATTTAAATCAATAATATTATCAATGAGTTGAATAGTTATTGAGCTACTATTTATGTGAGATTCGCTAATTACTATTTTTTTAGGTAAGTATTGCAC
>JANQUX010000372.1 GCA_030730545.1 Maribacter sp.
TATCTCCGCAATAATCTCAGTTGGGGACTCGGTACGAGGATTATCAGAAGTGAAGATGATTTTATTACTCATCTCTGATGCGATATTGCCCATTACCGGACGCTTTGATCTGTCTCTATCGCCACCACACCCCACAACGGTGATGACGTTTTCATTTCCAGTTCTCAACGTGTTGATTGTCTCAAGCACATTTTTTAGGGCGTCCGGCGTATGGGCATAATCAACTATTGCCGTAATTTTTTTCTTTGATATGTAATATTGAAACCTACCGTCTACATTTTCCAACTCGCTCAATAAGCGTAGGGTTTCTAATTGCTCCAATCCTAATAAATCTGCCGTTGCATAAATTGCCAGCATATTATACGCATTGAAATGACCTATTAATCTTGTCCACAATTCATGGTCATTGATTTTCAACAACTGACCGTCAAATTGATTTTCTAAAATCTGCGCTCTGTAATCTGCATAATTCTTTAAGGCATAGGTCGCTTTTGTTGCCTTCGTATTCTGCAACATTACCAACCCATTTTTATCATCGATATTGGTCAATGCAAATGCCGTTTTTGGCAACTGATCGAATAATATTTTCTTGGTATCGCGATACTCGGCGAATGTTTTATGGTAGTCTAGGTGATCGTGAGACAGATTCGTAAAAATCGCGCCTTCGAACACTAAACCTTCTGTTCTTTTTTGATGAATACCATGAGAACTTACCTCCATAAAGCAAAACTCTACACCGGCATCGTTCATCATCTTCAGATGCTTATTGATTACCAATGCATCGGGAGTGGTATGTTTTGTTGGGAACTCAGTATCATCGACCATAATTTTAATGGTAGACAACAAGCCTACTTTGTAGCCTGCTTTTTTGAATAACTGATATAATAAACTAGATACCGTTGTTTTACCATTAGTACCTGTTACCCCTACTAATTTTAAATTCTTAGATGGCGTACCGTAGTAATTAGAAGCCATCAATGCCAAGGCCTGATTACCACTTTCTACTTCTACATAGGTAACATCATCTTTCATGTCAATAGGCAACTGCTCGCAAATAATTGCTCTTGCACCTGCTGCCACGACTGCATCTATATATTTATGGCCATCGGTCAATGTGCCTTTTATAGCAACAAAGGCATCACCTTTTTGCACTTCGCGAGAATCGAAACGTACTGATGCTATATCGCAAGAGGTCGTACCGCTAACAGCAGTAATACGCACTCCATATAATATGTCCTTTAAATGCATCATATTAATTCTAACACTATTTTTTTCACCGAGCTTAAATCGGTGCCTTTAGAAATCGACTGGTTCTTCACCTTACCGTTTCCTTTTACTTCTACTTCAATACCTAAATTTTCAAGAATCGCAACGGCATCCATACCACACATACCTTTTACATTTGGCATTGATGAATATTTTTGTTGTGCTACCTTATAGTACCCTTGATGCGAATCTTCATTTTTAGCGATCAACACATCTTTTACATCTACCTCGCTTGTTAATGGCGATGTAGCATATACTTTTTGTGCTACAGATTTAAATACGGGACCAGATACATCGGCACCATAATACCCAACACTTTTGTCTGGCTTATGAATTACCACGATACAGGAGTACTTCGGATTGTCTGCCGGAAAATAGCCTGCGAACGATGAAATATATTCGTATTTCGATCTATCTCTAGATACATAGTTCGTTTGCGTAGTACCCGTTTTACCTGCCATAGAAAAGTTTTTAGAGTACATACCATGACCGGTACCGTGCTCTTTCTCTACAACATTCTTTAATATCTGTTGTACTTTTTTAACCGTTGACTGAGAACATATTGCAGGGTTCAATACTTTTTTATCGAACTTCTCGATAGTCTTGTTCCACTCCTTCACTTCTTTCAGCAAACGTGGCTTTACCATTTCACCATCGTTCGCAATAGCATTATAGAATGCCAATGTTTGTAGTGGCGTAATAGAAACCTCGTACCCATATGCCATTTGCGCCAATGAAAGTCCTGACCACCCTTTATCGCCAGGGTACCGCAATACAGGTTTTCCTTCACCAAGAACTGGTAACCCCAATTCTTTATGAATACCCATACTCATTAACCTGTTCACATATTTTTCTGGATCGTTCTTATACCCTTCATGTATCATTTTTGCAAATGCCACATTCGACGATACTTCAAAAGCTGTAGACATGGTAATTTTACCATGACCGCCACGCTTGGTATCTTTAATAGTATGCTTATATAATTTCCAAGCTCCTTTTTCTGTATCGATCACAGAACTGGTATCTATCACCTTATCTTCTAATGCAGCGACCAAATTCACCAACTTAAATGTTGAACCTGGCTCGTGCGATTCGCCAATGGCATAGTTTAAGCGCTCGTAATATTTACCGTCTGCAGTCTGCCCTAAGTTCGATATTGCTTTTACCTCGCCCGTTTTTACCTCCATAACGATTACCGTACCGTGGTCTGCCTGATATTTTTCTAATTGGCCCAATAATGCATGATGGGCAATATCTTGTATATTAATGTCAATAGTAGAATACACATCATACCCATCTTTTGGTTCAATGATATTATCGTTACCGATCGGTTTCCACTGTCCCTTTGCTATTTTTTGCTTTAAACGTTTTCCAGAAATTCCTCTTAGGTATTGGCCAAAAGCACCTTCCATACCTACGCGAGTGTAATATCCGTTTTCATCTACACGCTCATACCCAACACTACGCTCGGCAATTTTACCTAACGGATGCTCTCTTTTGGTATTCTGCTCAATGATCAATCCTCCTTTAAAAGCACCTTTATTGAAAAGCGGAAATTGCTTTACCGCCATATATTCAGAATAGTCTAGGTTACGAACGATAAGTGCATACCTATTTTTATTCTCACGTGCCTTTCTTAGAATTTGCTGATAGTGAGAAGATGTTTTACCGAAATTCTTGGCTAAGGCATCTGCCAATGGTTTTACATTCGCTTTAAAATCTTCGTTAGATACCGTTACAGCATCAAAACGTATCGTGTATTTAGAAACCGATGTTGCCAAAAGACTACCATCATCTGAATATAGATTACCCCTATTCGGCTCAATAGTGAACATACGCTCGGTGCGCGTATCTGCCATTGCCTGATATTTTTCGCCGTCTACTACTTGTATAGATACCAGTTTAAACAAAACCGCACCTGCAAAAAGTACCATGAACCCGGCTACTACGTACAGTCTTTTTAATATGCTTTTATCTGTTGCCGCCATTAGTCCTCCGCATTTAAAGATTTCACCTTAATTTTCTGTGGGGGAGTTTCGGAAGGGAATAACCCTTTTGCCGAAATTTTACCGGTAATATTCGATTCTAATTTCAGCTGTTGCACATCTGATCGCATATCAACAAACTCGTTACGCAATTCTTTTACCTCTTCATTCAATAAAGCGATACGGTGTACTTTTTGATCGGCACTATGCGAGCTACTGATCATAACTGTTGCCAAAAAAGAAATGAAAATAATGAACAACCAATTTTTAGGGGCGTCACCGCTCACCAAAAATTTGCCCTTCAATAGGTCTAATACACCCGTTTTCATTTTATTTTTCGCCATTTCGCTCTGCTATCCTCAATTTTGCACTACGTGCCCTGTTATTCAATTTTATTTCTTCTCTGGTCGGTACTATCAATCCGCCAACTTTTTTCAACGGCACATCTATATTGCCGTAAAAATCTTTTTCTGGTTCTCCTTTAA
>JANQUX010000373.1 GCA_030730545.1 Maribacter sp.
TATTTGCAGTAACATTAACTGGCAGCTACTCAGTAGATAATTTAACGATTAAACCAGAATTACGATTAGATTCTGCATCTGATGATTCTTTTCTTTTCCTTGACAGTGATTTAGCTCCACAAAAAAGTCTATCTTCTTTTGTACTAGCAGCTATTTATTCTTTCTAAGTTTAAAAATAAAATTAATGGTTGATTTTATAGTTTAAGTTTTAAACCTCGGCAATACCTGCCGAGGTTTTTTAATTTCACAACCTAATGTTCAAAAGCCTTTACCCCGGCTTTCACTGCAGTTTTTAAATTATTTACCGAAGGCACCAATGGGCAACTGAATTTCTTGTTATAAGCACAGTATGGGTTGTAAGCTTTATTGAAATCTAAAACAATAGTATTCCCTTCTGGTATTCTTAAATCTAAATATCGTCCACCACCATAGGTCTCGGCGCCATTTGTTTTATCTGTGAAGGGTAAAAACAAATAATCTTTATATTTTTCTTGGGTAATTAATTCGGGAGTCTGGTATATTTCTAATTGATGCGCCTTACCGTTTAATGTAAATTTAGCAATACCATAAAGTACCTCTGTAGATTCTCTATCTGTAGTGGTTGGCATTGAAAAAGGCAATGCTTCGGGAGTTCTAATAAACTCTGCTACAACTACGTAGTTTGTATCTGGCTCAAAGAAATCTAAAGTTTCAAAATTTATACGAAAACGGTCTGCCAATGGGGAAGTTTCTGGGTCTTTAAACTCCGCATTCAATTCTTTTTGAAACAACAAAATATCTGCTAACTTATCTGAAGTTACGGTAGATACCACATCATTCTTTACATCATGATATTTCTTTTCTTGTCCGCATGAAACCAACATACCTAAAACCAAAACTACAATACATAATCTCATATCTCTTACTTTACACTTCAAAAATACAATTTATTCATTGTACCTTTTTTTACATATAATCGTACTTTAGAACCTTATACTTTTTGAATATGAAATTTACCTATATTTTACCGCTATTTCTAATCATCTTCATCAGCTGCCAAGAGAAAAAATCTACAGTTGAAAAAGAAGTAATCACTGAAGATATTAGAATAATGCCCAAGTTAAATCCTGAAAGCTACAACGTTGCATTTCTTATTATGGATGGTACTTTCAATACTGAATTTACAGCACCTTTCGATATTTTTCAGCATACTAAATATAGAGAAGGTATAAAGGCTATGAATACGTTTACCGTTGCAAACACCTTAGATCCTATAACCACTTTTGAAGGGGTGCGCATTCTGCCAGATTATGATTACACGAAAGACAATCTACCAAAAATAGACATATTGGTAGTACCCAGTGCAGCGCATTCGATGGATAGCGATTTAAAAGACATTGCTATGTTAGATTTCATAAAAAAGGTTGACAAAAATGCGTTGTATGTGACTAGCCATTGCGATGGAGCTTTTCCTCTAGCGAAAACGGGAATTTTAGATTCGGTTGCCTCTACAACTTTCCCCAGTGATGTAGAAAATTACAGAAAGATGTTTCCTGATCTTAATATAAAAGATAATGTACTATTCGTACACGACGGAAAATATATAACCTCTGCAGGCGGAGCAAAAAGCTTTGAAGCTGCATTATACCTATGTGAAGTTTTATACGGAAAAGAGATTGCCAAATCTCTAGCTAAAGGGCTGGTTATTGATTGGGAATTAGAAAAAGTACCACACCTTACTGTTCAATAACATCATATCTAGCACCTTTCAGGTACTTTTCGACCACCTCGTTAAACTCAGGCATAATTCTAAATAAAGCCGTGTGCTCTATAGAATATAAAGTTTGCGTATCTGTATACCCATTTTTCAATAGTTCTTCTAAATAAAACAACGCGGTACCATAATCTTCCATTTTTGAGCTAGTAGATATTACTTTCAAATAACTTGTATATTCATTAGGGGCTGTAATAGTTTTAATCATATACAACAAATTCAGAGCCTCTAAATCTGGTTCTTTATCAGCAGCTACATAATCGATATTATCAGAAATTAAAGCATTGATATACCCTCGCAGCCTACTAGACATTTGTTTTTCGAACAAAATGGAACTTTTATCAAGTTTGTTCAATTCTTGCATTTGATAATTCCAACAGCCTACATTAGCAGAGTTGTAAGAAATAATATCTTCTTCTATATAATAACTATAATCTTCTTTCGTAAACGATTACTTTAAAAAATAGCTGTTTTGACTTCTATTTGCTTGTTTGAAAATAGGGCTACGTCGTAGTATTTTCTGAGATTCCTTTAAAGAGTCCAGCTTCATAAATGGATAGAAAATCTTTTCCATATCAGACATTTGATACGTAGCCAAAAGAGGTTTCTGGTTTGTAACATTCGCATTCGCATCAACAAAAAAATCATTATAAGACGCCTTAATTAAACTATCATTCTGCGCTAAATAACCTTTCGCCATACTGGTCAATGTCAACATTCTAAATGCTTTAGAAACCGTTTCAATTTCCGGCAGATTTCTATCACCATCAAAAACTATTAATTGGTTCGGGAATTTCAATTTATTAAGTTCAAACTTAGCCTCATACATTGATAAAAAATTAAAGTCTGATCTATTCACCACACCAACAAACTGAAATGGCTGTTTAGGATTTAAAACTTCAAAACTACCAATTGCAGCACCAATAGAAATAACGCCCTTAACTTCATTAATAAAGGCTGGTACTATTGAAGCAAACATAGCCCCACCGCCGAAGCCGACTGTATACATTCGATTTTTTGCCGTTGGCACAGTATTAAAAACAGAATTGAACATTCTATTCGCAATGAGTACGTTTTCAGATATAGCGAGTGAATCACTAAGATTATTAGAACTAGCCAACACATAGCCTTCTTGTTCTGCTGCATTCATTAACATAGAAACCGCTGCTTTACCCTTACCTTCCAAATCCATAACGAAAGCTACGGGCCAAGCTCTGTCTACACTAAAAGAAGTTGGCAAATAAAGTGAATACGTTTCATTTACAGTATCGTTCACTATTAAATTTTCTGTAATCGCACCTCTTAACAGTCTCAATTCTTGAGCATAAAAAAAGGTAGAATTCAATATAAGGGCAAGTAGTAGTATTTTTTTCATCATATAATTTCCATCAAAAATCTAGCCAAAACAATTTTCTAGAAAATGTCTTTTATAAATTAAATCTATCTGATTTAAAGCTAATCAAAACTATGATACAAAACAGCTATTTTATTTTATGCATTGGTGCATTAGAAATTACCTGCGATAAAACTATATGCGTTCTAGTTTCTCCGTATTGAATTAACTGATCTATAAACCTTTCTAAATGAAACTGATCTTTTAGAACTACCTCCATTACAATATTCTCATTACCAGTAATTCTATAGCAATTAATCACTTCTTGCAAGTTTGGCACAACCGCTAAAAAGGGTTTTAGTTTACCCATAAAAGCCCTTAATGTTATAATAGCTTTTAACTGGTGCCCCGTAAGCGCATGAGATACTTTCGCCTTATAACCGAGTATAATACCAAGGTCTTCCATTTTCTTTACTCGTTCGGCCACCGCGGGTGCTGTAAGCCCTACGGCACGACCAATGTTTGCAAAAGATTCTCTTGCATTATCTTGCAACTGTTTCAGTATTTTCCAGTTAAGCTCGTCTATCTTTGGATTCAAAAGTATTTTCGTTTAAATATTTATTATCAAAGGTAAAAATACAAATTAC
>JANQUX010000374.1 GCA_030730545.1 Maribacter sp.
TTTGTTGATACAGACCAAACCCGAATATGTCTCCAATTTTGAAAATAGTAATAATTTGGCAGTGTTAAACCAGTACGAGGGCCGAACGCCTGCTACTCCGTTTAAAAGAAATCTGTCCATCTTAATTCTGGTAGTAACGATTGCCATGGCGGCTACGGGAGTTTTTGAGGTGATGACAAGTGTAATCACCGGTACTTTAGCCATGCTTCTTTTTAAGTGCGTAGAACTGAACCGTATTTATGAAAAGATAAACTGGCAAATTATATTCTTACTGGCAGGTATGATTCCATTAGGTATCGCCATGAGCAATGCCAAAGCAGATACTTGGATCACCGAAGAGCTATTGGCATTAATGTCGGGTCAGCAACCCTTATTTATTATTGGTTTGTTATTTTTAACTACCATGGCTCTAAGTAGTGTCGTATCTAATAATGCTACCGCAATTATAATGGCACCAATAGGAATTTCACTTGCTAGCGGATTAAGTCTTGACCCAAAACCATTTATACTTTGTGTAATGTTCGCTGCGAATTTTAGTTTTTTCACTCCCCTAGGTTATCAAACAAATGCCCTAATTTATAGTATGGGAATATATAAGTTCAAACACTTTCTAGTGATTGGGGGAACGATATCAATAGTACTATGGATTGTTGGCACCCTATTGTTAAGTGCCATGCTGTAGACAATGAACTATTCTGGAAACATCGTTTCAAATTTTCTCACCGCGGTCTCATACCCAATGGCATAGGCTTTTTCGATACCTCTTCGATCTAATAACCCAATATGTTCCAATTCTTGCGATTCGAGAATAAGGTGGCAATTATTAATTTTTTGTCGGTTGATGGCGTAAATCATCAATCCCGTTACTCTGCCTGTCAATTGAAACGAGTTGTTCAAATGCTTCTTTTCTAATTTAGAAACTACGGATACATTACTACCAATTACATATTCTACTCTAGATAAAACCGGCTCTGAAGGAAAATTATTCATTATTCCGCCATCGGCATATAATTCGCCATTATATTCTACCGGACTAAAAACAGGAGGTAATGCGGCAGACGCCAATAAAGGTTTTATCAGTTCTCCTTTATCAATAAAAAGCTCTTCTCCCCTTTGCAAATTGGTAGCTACAACGTGTAGCTCTCTATTCAAAGCCTCAAAACTATCTTCTGGAAAATACTGTTTGAAGGATGATATATAACTCTCGCTATTCAGTAAACCTGGTTTTGCAACCGCAAAGTAATTGTATTTAAAAAGCGGAGTCTCTTTAAAAAAGCGGAGCATATCAATAACCGGTTTATCGGCTGCATACAACGCACCTACCAACGCACCAATACTGCTTCCGGATACAACGCTAGCTTCTATACCAAATTCTTGCATTGCCTTTATAACACCAATATGAGCCATACCTCGAATGCCCCCACCGGAAAGCACCAAACCTACGGACTTAGAACCTATTTGCATCTATCTAGAATTAATTTCAAAAAAAATGCCGAGCAGATACTATTATCCGCTCGGCATAAAATTAATCATTAAAGCGGACTAAGAATCTAATCCGAAGGCATAATAATATTTACTTCCGTCTTCATAAATACCTTCTAACATAACTCCACCTTTTTTACCCTCTAGCGCAGATGCTAAATCATCAACATCCTTTACACGTTTACCATCAATATGTGTGATAATAAACCCTTCTCTCATTTGAGTTTCACTTTTAATCTTTCCAGGATATAATTTGGTAACCTGAACACCGCCATCTAAACCAAACTTCTTAGCAATTTCTTTATTTACATTTTCAAAATCGGCTCCAAGAAGATTAAAAACTTCTTTCTCTTCCTTTTTGATAATATTGGTGCCACCTTGAGAATTTTGAAGCTCTACTTCCAATTCTTTTTCTTTACCATTTCTATTTACAACAATGGCAACCTTATCGCCAGGCCTTTTACCCGCAATAATTTCTTGAAGTCTAGGTGAGGTTCCAGTTTCTTTTCCATTAACACTAACAATAATATCTCCAGATTCAATACCTGCCAAATCTGCCCCACTATCTTCACCAACTTGCTCTACCCATACCCCTTTGGTAAAATCTACATTCTTTTCCTTCGCCAGATTACCATCCATAGTTCTAATAGTAACCCCTAACATACCACGCTGTACATTACCGAATTTCAACAAATCTTCTACTACTTTAGTTACGATATTACTAGGTACTGCAAATCCGTATCCTGTATATGTACCCGTTGTACTCGCGATAGCAGTGTTGATACCTATAAGGTTTCCGTCTAAATTAACCAAAGCACCACCACTATTACCTGGGTTGATAGCTGCATCTGTCTGAATAAAACTTTCTACCGCAAACTTATCTGTGTTAATATGAATACTTCTTGCCTTTGCACTTACAATACCCGCAGTAACGGTAGAGTTCAACCCTAATGGGTTACCAACTGCCAAAACCCACTCACCGACTTCTACATCATCAGAATTGACCAATGACATCGTTTTTAAATTATCGGCTTTAATCTGCAAAAGTGCTAAATCTGTCGTTGGGTCAGTACCTATAATCGTTGCCTTATACGATTGGTTATTATATAAAGTAACCTCTACCTCATCGGCATTATCGATTACGTGGTTATTGGTAACGATATACCCGTTATCGTTAATAATAACTCCCGATCCAGTACCAACTCTTGGTTGAGATGGCATACCATGGGGAGATTGCCCTTTAAACATATCCCCAAAAAACTCTTTAAAAGGATCCGGCAATTCGCGTGTACCTTGATCTTGATCCGATGACCCTGTTTGGGTAGATTTAATATGTACTACGGCATCTAAAACTTTTTCAGATGTTTCTGTAAAATCTAAAGGTTTAATATTTCCATCGGTATCTCTCGTATATAAAGCCTGTGCACCAGGCACAGATTCTACGACAGTTACTCCGGTTGACTCTTTTACCTCTTGTTTGTTAAAATGTAGTGCCCCATAACTTACTGCAAGCGCAATAATCGCAGAGAAAAAGTAAACCTTAAAGGCGCTTTTGGTATTTGTATCTGATTTCATATATAAAATTTTATAATTCTTCTGATGTGTTACTGGCAAAGGCTATGCCACGAATAGGACTGCCAATGCTAAAAAAAAATTAAAACTGATTGAAATTTTAAGGCTTTTTTTAGACTAACCAGTCTATACCCTTAAAATTTTGTCAAAACTGGCATTAAAAACAGGTTATTTATCTGGTTTTTGAACTTGTCAACAGTCGAATTTGATAGAAAAGGGCAATAACTAATAAGCATAACACCGACCAAGTGGTCTAAAACTGTCATTTTGACTTAATCTAATGCATTAATCATATTTTAAATTAGCAAATAGGCATACTTAAAAACCTTTGCAATATTTTTACGTAAGTTTAACGACGAGAAAAAAAATTTAATTGAATCAACAAGGTACAACTGCAATTTTGGTATTTGCCAATTCCGCCAAGGAAGATCTGGCGAATAAGCACATACCCCAAGGTGAACAGTTATTCGATGTATTAACCCAGACCACACTCAAGAAAGCTAAAAATACAGGCTTACCTGTTTTTCACTTCTCCGATAAAGATCAAATTGGCGCAACTTTTGGCGAGCGTTTTACAAATGCCATTGCTACTGTTTTTGATAAAGGATTTTCTAATTTAATTACTATTGGTAATGATACTCCGCATTTAAAGGCAGAGCATCTTAAACAT
>JANQUX010000375.1:0-3436 GCA_030730545.1 Maribacter sp.
GTTATCGTTATTTAAGATAATAATACGCAGATTTTGTGCTAATGTGCCAGGTAATTGAAAGCTATTATCTTCTAGAGAAGAAAGTGTTCTTGTTGCTAAGGGCCTGTAATTTTTAAAGTATCCTTTTTCGGTTTTTACACTATCAACTAAATATTGAATGGAGATGGATCTGTAGTAATCGATGTTGTCATCAATAGTTAGTTCTAGTAAGTTGAGAGGTACACGGTTTTGTAAATCAACATCTAAAATGGTTTTCTTGTCTTCTTGAGAAACGGTAAAAGATTGTACATCATAATCACGATACTCCGCAGTCTTTTTTGCCTTTTTAAGAATATTAACTGATGTTAGATTAGGTTTTTCGGCACTTTTTATAAGTACTCTGTAATATCTAAAGCTTGCATCAGGAAACTTTAATGTGGTAAACGAATAATTTGTTTGGTCATTATTAATAGATAGAATACGATAATCTTCTAGAATAGTGAACCACTCTTTCTGCTGTTGACTGCCTTCAAGGGTAACTTCCCAATTAAAATTAAGATCTTGAATGTTCAATAGAATCTCATTAATAGTTTCGCTCTTGGGTAGTTCGTAAGTGTAGAAATAGCCTTTAGAATTATTGACACTATTTAATAAATTGAACGCTATTTCTGAATTCGCATTTTCAGCTTTAGAAACTTTATGCAGGTATGGCGCTTCAATAGTATCTGTGGCGGTAACCCCATACACTCGAATATCGCTCATGTTAGTATGAACATCTTCAAATACGACATTGGGTATTTCGATAGTGTGCCAAAGGCTATCAATTCCTTTTAACTCAATTTTTTTGGAGTAAGAATCCATCTGACCAAAACAATATGTTATGGTCAGAAAGGCAATTATGGTTAGAAAACTATGGTTTAGTTTCATCTGTAATAATGTGTTTGTATTTGTTGTAAAGAAATGAAATAATCAATAATAAGACACCCAACGATACAAATACGATGGTCTTAGAAATAGTATTCAGTGATGAAATATCATAGAAAAACAACTTAATTAGCGTGATGGAGAACAGCACAATTGCGCCAATACGTAAGTATTTTTTCTTTTTCCAAATGCCTAAAGCGATAAGTAAAAGAGCATAGAATCCCCAAAGAATACTAAGTCCTAGTTTATAAGATTGTTCAGACCCAGAAATATCCATCCAATTTAATAACTCGCTACTTGTTACCCATATAATTGCGATATGCATTAGAATCTCGAACGGAATTTTATAATTGATCTTTATATACTCTTGTTGCGCTAATTTGTAAATGGCGAAGAGTAAAAACGCCAGAAATGCAAAGGAGATATAGCGCATATAAATGTTATATGCCCCAATATTATAGTATTCTGAAAGCTCTTGGGTAAGGAAATTTTCACGCAGTTCACTTAAAGTATAGAGTCCGTTAGTTAAAAAGATTAAACTTATTAAAAGAGCAGAACCGAGGGCTACAATACCTAAAACTTTGTTTTTAATTTTCATGATATTTATGAAGCTTAAAGCACTAATGAAAAACATGGTATAAAGTATTAACCAAATAGCCTCAAGGTCTTTAAGATTATAGTTGAAATCTGAATAATAACCATCAGTACCTGTTAAGTCTATTTTAGATGCTTGAAAAACATTGGTCCAATACTGTTCAATTTCAAGATAGAAGGCAAAGAAAAGGGTGCCTACAAATAAGGCTGGAATACCAATTGTCATTAATTTTTGAACCACAGAAGGTTTTTCAGAGTTGAATTTTGATTGGATCCAATTCATGAATCCGAAGACAGCGACGCAAAGGATAGATGTTAAGAAGGTAGTGTTTAATAATAGGCTCCATTCATCTTTGGTATTCATATACGAGTACCTTGCTGCCCAATCCATCGTCAAGCTCAAGAAAGCCAATACAACTAGTATATATGAAAGGTATTCATAGAATTTTACTTTTTTGGTACGCCCGATCCAAAACAGTAGTGCAGCTTCGAAAGCCCAGAATAGAGTAACCCAATTGCCATCTAGTTGAACGGGTACGGCTATGGTAATAAATGTAAGAACAAAACCAGAGGTCAAAAAGAATAGCTTTCGATCAGCTAATTTTCTTTTGAATATAATTACAGTTATAGCAAAATGAATGACTGCATTTAGGAGGGTAAATAAACCTAGATAAAATTCTCCACCTTCATAATCATAAAGCCAGGCAATACCAAAGCCGTAAAAAATGAAAGAATTTAGCATAATCAGAACAATATCGGCAACTTGGAATTTTTCAGATTTTATTAATTTAAACGCTAAAAACGTAGCATAGAATAGAGAAAAGAATAGGGCTAAAAATGTAAAGCCTATGGTAAAATCTTCATTAGAACTTGAGAGCACATACCAAGAGCCATAAATTAGCCAGGTAAAAGCAAAGGCTACGTAATAAAGCGCTTTCCAGTATTTCTTAAACGAAATAACCAAAAGACCGATATTAATTAAGGCGATATAACTAAATAGTGCAGTAACATTACCTGAATCATTACTCAGCAGAAAAGGTACGGCATAAGCACCGACCAGACCAATATGTGCAATAATCTGTTTATTATAATTAAGTGCGGCGACGACACCGAAAACGGTAAATAATAGCATAATGCCAAACGCTACCAGTTGCGGGAATAACCCGTAAAGATCGTACGCGATATAAGTTAAGAAATAGAGAATTGCCAAGGCGCCACTTACAAGCACGGCGCTGTAACTTTCGTATTTTGCTTTGAGCTTAAATCCGAATCCTAATAAGCCAATACCTACCAAGTACCCAAGTATTATTCTGGTTAGCGGACTTATTAAATTATTTTCGATAGAGTACTTTGCACCGATCCCAACACCAATTACGGTAATAAGTATCCCGATTTTATTGATTAGATTTTCACCAATAAATTTCTCAAGATTAGATTTACCTTTTGGTAGACTTATTTTCTTTTCAGAAATTATTTTGGGTTCTTCTTGTACAGAATCAATTTCTATTGGTGTAGTAGCAGCAGTATCAATTTCTACTACTGTATCGACAACAACAGCTTCTTTTTCAACAATTACTTCTTGAGGTTTAGTTGTTTGATTGGTAGTCTCTTCGTTGAATTTTATCGCCTGAGTATTTCTGAGAATTTGAATATCTCTGCGAATTTCATTTACCTCAATATTAAAGTCTTGCTGCTTTTTTAAAAGCAGTTCTAACTTTCGCATAAGGTTATTTATTTGATCTTGATTGTTTGGCATTGGTGGTAGTTTTTAACCAAACAGGTTAGGGTCTTCTAATTTAAACGTAAAAGATCTAAATATGTTGGGAGAAAAATAGCGAACCCAGAAAATAAAATATCCCCGAAACGATTTTAGCTGTTTCAGGGATATGTTGTAAGATAATTTTACTCGATAATCGAGATTTAAATGCTAAGACCCTTG
>JANQUX010000375.1:3446-3724 GCA_030730545.1 Maribacter sp.
TCTTTTTCAACAATTACTTCTTGAGGTTTGGCATTTTGATCAGCAGTCTCTTCATTAAATTTTAACGCCTGGGTATTTCTAAAAATCTGAATATCCCTTCTAATTTCATTAACCTCAAAATTAAAGTCTTGCTGCTTTCTTAAAAGCAGTTCTAACTTCTGCATCAGATTATTTATTTGGTCTTGATTGTTTGGCATTGGTGGTGGTTTTTACCCTAACAGGTTAGGGTCTTCTAATTTAAACGCAAAAGATCTAAATATGTTGGAAAAAAAATAGCG
>JANQUX010000376.1 GCA_030730545.1 Maribacter sp.
TTAAAACTCTGTGTAGGTTTTAAATGTACCATCGGTATAGAACATAACTATTCGATCTAGTTTTTTTATAGTGTCCATATTTTTATCTTCTTTCTTAATAACTTTTACAGGGCGAAGGTTCGTGTTTTCTGTTCTAGGGAAGGTTCCTTTTTCGTATAAAAGCCATTGAAGATCTACTTCAGTAAATGCTTCGTCGATCTTCATAATAAACTCTAAACTCGGTTTATTTCTGCCACTTAATATATGTGAAATGCTAGATCTTTGCACAGCAATTAAATCTGCAAATGCTGCAGCTGATAATTCGTTGTGCGCTAAAATTTTCTTTAGTCTTGAAATAAAAGATGTGGTATCTAACATGTTTACAAAGTTAATACATTCTTTAAATTTTTATTTATAATAGTGTTTAATATGGTTACTGTAATAGGCAATTTTCTAGATTATGTCTTTATATGAAATATATTAAAATACTGATAAACAATAAATTAAGATATATTTTAAATAATAAGTTAAAATTGTAAATTTTTAAAAGCGAAATATTGTATTTGATAGGTTGTAAAGTTTACAATTGTAAACAAAGGCTGTAGTATTTTTACATTGTATTAAAGTTTAGTGACGATGAAAGATTTGGATTATAATAAGATTAGAGTAGCTACAATTTCTGGGCGGTATATTACCTATGACCATGTCAACGAATTTTTGTCTTCGTTACCTGATATATTTGTGATTAAAATAGAAGGAGAATCTGTAAGAAAAGAATCGATAAAAAGCATCACATTTGGTAACGGACCAAAGAAGATTTTAATGTGGTCTCAAATGCATGGTAATGAATCTACGACCACTAAAGCTGTAGTTGATTTGCTAAGTTATTTTAATCAAGATAGTACTGATGTTTTAAAACTTGTTGAAGAATGTACTGTAAAGATTATCCCAATTTTGAATCCGGATGGGGCTCGAGATTATACAAGAGTAAATGCCAATAAAATTGATCTCAATAGAGATGCTCAAAATTTATCTCAACCAGAAAGTCGCATCTTAAAAAAAGTGTATGAAAATTTTCAGCCACAGTTTTGTTTCAACTTACATGATCAGCGAACCATATTTAATGTAGGTAAAACGAACAAGCCCGCAACAGTTTCATTTTTGGCACCTGCTTTTGATCAAGAACGCAATAATTCGCCATCTCGAAAAATGAGTATGAAGTTGATTGCCGCAATGAACAGTAAGCTTCAAAAAGAGATTCCTGGACAAATAGGAAGGTATGATGATGGGTTTAATGAGAATTGTGTTGGTGATGCCTTTCAAATGAAGAATACCCCGACCGTATTATTTGAAGCTGGTCATTATGAAAATGATTACGAGAGAGATATAACAAGAAAATTCATTTATAAGGCGATTTTAAAAGGCATTAAAACAATAGTTGATGATGGTTTAGATGAATTTACGGTTGATCAGTACGTATCTATACCTGAAAATGGAAAACAGTTTGTAGATATTGTAGTAGAAAATACCGATTATGAAAGTAATTATTTAACTAAAAGTAAAATTTCACCTATACAATTTAAAGAGGTCTTGATTTTTGGTAAGGTGGAGTTTAAACCAGAATTACATATATTCGAAAAAAAACCTTCGGAGTTTTTTGGACATAAAACATTGAATTGCAATGATGCAAATGATATGTTATGGCTAGAAGAAAATGATTTACTGAAGCTCTTATCGTGATATTTTTTGTCTTATTTCTTTAAAAATGTAATATTGTTTACGTTTTCATTAAATAAAATCAAGTTTCAATGAATTTAATGCGATAATTTTTTATTTTTGGCAAAAATTTTACAACTATGGGCAAAGTCAAATTAGACGAAATAGACCACCAAATTCTGGATATGTTGATTGACAACACCAGAACACCTTTTACTGATATTGCAAAAAAACTTCTTATCTCAGCTGGTACAGTACATGTAAGAGTTAAGAAAATGGAAGAAGCGGGAATCATTAAGGGTTCATCACTTACATTAGATTACGTAAAGCTTGGTTATGCTTTCATCGCTTATGTTGGTATTTTTCTTGAGAAAACACACCAAACTAAATTCGTGCTTGAGCGTTTAAATCAAATTCCGAACGTTACTATCGCACATATAACTACAGGTAAATTTAATATTTTCTGTAAAATAAGAGCTAAAGATACTACACATGCTAAAAATATTATCTTTAAAATAGATGATATTGATGGTATTAGTAGAACCGAAACGATGATTTCATTAGAAGAAAGTTTTAATGATAAGAAGCGTTTAATGCACACTATTTTTAATGAGTTATAAATAAGAGTTATTCAACTAACTTCAAAATTGCCCAGTTATCTAATGTAATTGGGCTTTTTTAATTTTCAATACTTAAATTTTTCAAATGAAAGTTAAAGACTTACAAAAAGACGAATTACAATTTTTTTATGGTACTTATCTGAAAAGTCTTGATGAGCAAGACGATGTGATGTCTGCGCTTTTAAAAGGTAGAAAAAGTTTTGAAGACTTGGTTCATGGTTTAACCGACGAACAATTTTTATATAGTTACGGTGATGGTAAATGGACAGTAGCTGAAGTTTTGGTTCACTTAATTGATACTGAACGCGTATTTCAATATCGCGCCTTTAGAATTTCTAGAAATGACAAAACGCCGTTACCAGGTTTTGATCACAATCAATTTGTTCCAGAAAGTAATGCCAATAATCGTACAAAAGACGATATATTAAAAGAATATCTTTCTGTACGTGAAGCATCAATTAGTTTGTTCGAAACTATGCAAAATGACCATTTAAAAAGAATTGGTACCGCTAGCGGTATTCCTTGGTCTGTCGCTGCATTAGGTTTGGTGATAAGTGGTCACCAAAAACATCATGAAAATATATTACAAGAACGCTATTTTAATTAATCTAGCTCGTCTTGAGTTTCTGTTTCGAAGTTTAAGTAAAGTGCTTTCGTCATATCTTCAGATTGCATAACTTCTTCTGGTGTTTTAGATTCTAGTTCTTTTTCTATGTTCTCTTCAAAATTTGCAATGAAGTTAGAAAGACTTTTGTTTATTTTAACTAAATATAAAGTGTCGTTGGTTCTAATTTCTACAGCTTCGACGTAATCGCCGTTAATATTTTTGAAACAAATGATGTCTTCATCACCATAACCATAAGGGTAGGTTTCTATTAAAAGCGCTGCTAATTGGTGATCTAATTTACGGTAATCAATAAGTCGTCTTGTCATAACTAATTTATTTATAGTAGGTTGTGTTTTAACTATAACTAAACTAGTAATTATACTCACATGTCACTTTATAGAGTTGTGAAAGTACTATTTTGCGTATGTGAAGTTTTTAAACTTTGTAGTAAGCGAATGCTTCAGCGAATAATTCTACAGGAATTTCAATATCGAATACCGGTTCACCAATAGATTTTAATAGAACAAAATTTACTTTTCCGTGAGAATTTTTCTTGTCATACTTCATAAGCTTCAAGATATTCTCAAAATCATCGCCAGAAAATACAACCTTATTATATCTACTTAAAAAAGTAGTTTTAATATCATCTAAATCCTCATTTGATAAGCCAAGAAGTTTGTTAGAAAGATAGCCTTCTAGAATCATACCAATGGCAATTGCCTCTCCATGTAATAACATTTCTTTAGTTTCATTCTCAAGAAAATAAGATTCTATGGCATGACCAAGTGTATGTC
>JANQUX010000377.1 GCA_030730545.1 Maribacter sp.
CAATACTATAGTATATAAAGCCAATTTGCCAATAGACCATTTCAATTATTTACAACACCTAGAAATTACAATTCAGATAAACCATAAATACTAAAATCTGAGGAGGTGCCCGCATTCTGAGAAATGAGAAAAACAAATAGCTAAAATTACCTTTAAAATTTTCTAGGCGCAACTTGATTTTATGATTTCTTGATTGTCTTTATTGGACTAAAATGAAAATTAAAATATATCAAGAAGCTTCTCTATTTTATCATTAACGTCAATATAAATAGTATATGAGCCATAAACTACCCTTTAGTTAATCGCTTTTTTATTGTTCTTTGAATAGATATCATGTCTTTAAGCATTATTTTTATTTTTTTCCAAGTTTTTAGTTTTAAACTCCAAAAATTTTAATTAGTACTAGAACGCCCCGCTTTTGGGGCGTTCTTATTCACTGTAAACTCATTTTTTCCATTCGTTTATACCTGCAAAAATGAATTAAGAGTAATTTTGCAATTGTTGATATTGGCTTCTAAAAACTAATTAAATGAGTGATGTAGTAAAGACCTTTTTTATATGTGCCGTTCTATTAGTAATTTCATGCGGTACTAATAATGATACCAATAAGATTGAAACCAATCTAAAATTACGTTTTGTTGATGAATATATTTTACCAGATGAAACCACATTTGAAAATACTAGAGTAGGTGGATTATCTGGTATCGATTATGCTAATGGCACCTGGTATGCCATTAGCGATGATAGTGACGCACCACGTTTTTATAGCACGAAAATTTCTTATGACTCTAGCGGATTTGATTCGATTAGCATAAAATCTGTTACTCATTTTAAAGATTCAATTGGCGAGTTGATTCCAAAAGGAATGGTCGACCCTGAATCGATTCGATTTGATAATGGTTCTTTTATTTGGACAAGTGAAGGGAATATCAAGGATGGGTTAAAACCATTCGTACAAATTGCAGATTCTAGCGGAGTGTTTATAAATGAGTTTAGGCTAGCAAAACGATATCTACCAAATACGGACTCAAATTTTGGTCCACACCACAACGGAGTCTTCGAAGGCATTACATTGAGTTTCAATAAAAAAGGATACTGGATTGCGATGGAATTACCTTTGAAAGAAGATGGAGTAGAACCAACTTTAGAAGAAACAGATTTCCCCGTAAGAATCGCTTTTTTTAAATAGAGAAACAGGGCATTTTGAAAAGGAAATAGTGTATGAGTTAGATAAAGTATCAAAGCAAGCTATTAACGGCTATACGTTTAAATTAAATGGTATCGTAGAGATTTTAGAATATGATACAAATAAATTTATTGTTTTAGAACGTTCGGATGCTATGGGCTATGATGACGGTGGTAATACCGTTAAAATTTATGCCGTAGATGCAAGCAAAGCAACCAATGTAAGTAGTATCAATAGTTTAAAAGGTGCTAGCTACACCAAAGTAACAAAGAAGCTGTTGTTTAATTTTGAGGATATTAGAAAAGAACTTACGAACGGTATCGTCGATAACATTGAAGGGGTAACCTTTGGCCCACATTTTAAAAATGGTAATCGCTCTTTACTAGTTGTTTCCGATAATAATTTTAGCTTTTATGGTCCTTAGCTGAATCAATTTATCTTATTTGAAGTAGAGAAATAAAATTTCAAAACATATTTAAAAAAACATTGAAAGCTTCCAATAGCAATTGAACTATAATATGTTGTAAAATTCATTAAAAAGCTGAGATTAATTCAAATTATTCTCAGCTTTTCCTATATTCTAATAAATCCCAAAAGATTTATATTATTCTTGGAATTTCAGTAAGAAATCAGGTTCTTGCGTGATTAAATTTTGCTTAGAATAATGAATGATTTAACTACCTTTTCTATTGCTGTTTTTACTGGCTTTTTTGCCATTACAAACCCAATATCTAACATGACCGTTTTTCTGTCTTTGACTCAAGGGGCAGATGAAAAAACAAAGGCTGATTTCAATAAAAGGGCCAATATTATTGCCTTTATTATTGTAGTGGTATTTGTTCTTTTAGGAAAATATATATTCGAACTATTTAATATTAGTATTCCTGCATTTAAGATTACAGGCGGTATTTTGATATTCTATATCGGTTTTGACATGCTACAATCAAAACAGTCTAATGTTAAGAATATAAAGCATGTAAATATTGATGAGAATATTGCGGTGTCGCCACTTGCGATTCCTATTTTAGCTGGTCCGGGTACAATTGTTACAGCAATGAACTTTGTTTCAAATGCACAACCTATTCATATTACTATAGTAATTGCCATTTTTGCTTTTATGAGTTTACTAACTTATTTTACTTTTAGATTGAGTAATTTAATCGTAAAATTAGTTGGCTATAATGTAATTTCTGTAATTGGTAAAATTATGGGTCTGATCATCGCCATTATCGGCACAGGTATGATAATAGAAGGTATTAAAATATCTTTTAATCTAATTACAAAATAGGTATCATAGCCTATCTGTACGTGTTTTTGCTAATTTGCCTGAATATGAAAAAGTTTTTAGTATTGTTTGCTCATCCGAAGTATAAAAAATCAAGATGAGTACAATGACAAATAAGTGTTACTTTTTATCACTAATACGAACTGTATCCTAATTTTTATATAGACGCACCTTTACAGAAAAGGCTATTTTAAGAACATGATGTTATTATCTGGCATCACCCAAGGTATTGGTATAGTTGTCCGCCGTTATTAAAGCAGTGGATAGATATGGTATTGTAGTTTAATTGGGCGTAAAGACCAAATGAAAAAGCTTTGACTTCAAAGATTTGTTTGAATGCCATTACCACTATTGATAGTAAAGAATTGTATTGCATACAGGATATAAATAGCTACACCATAACAGAGTTTTTAAGACCTTTTGAACAAACGGCAAACCTTTGCTTAATGAACTATCGTAAGCCAGTTGCTGCAACGGAAATCTACAAGTTATCTGATGCCGAATTAGAAGTTTATGGCTCAGAGTACAGCGATCTAATCGATGAAATTCAACTGTAATTAATTACATAAAATTTCATACGGGTTGTCCATGAATATGGCATCGAATTTAAACCAACCCTTATAAGCTGTAGTATACTTTTTGGTGCAATTGTTTTTTACTTGGAGCAATCATTTAAATTTTTATATCTAAGCACTTATATATTAGGTATATATGAGGGTAGTTAGTGCCCGGGGTTTTAATTGGACTAGAAATCGAACCAAAGAATCTGTAATTTAATAATAGGGGTATAGATTAAACTATTATTTCTTTTATCGGTCAAAGTATTGAACATAAAATAAAAGTTTAACCTTTTAAATTTAATACGATGATAACAAATACTAAAACATACGTAGTACTAGGTTTATTTCTGGTGGCATTTGCTTTACCAAGTACTGCGCAAACAAACAAAAGAACAGCAACAAAAACCACAACTACCAGAACTACTACCGTTACAAAAACGCCAGGAAGAGTTTCTAGTAAAAAAGTTGTGTACCGAACACCCACTAAAAAAGTAGTATCGGTTCGAAATGTACCAAATAGAAGTGTGGTGAGGCATAACGGGCAAAATTACTACTACGCTAATAATAGATACTATACACAATCTCGTGGTCGATATATTGCTATTGCACCTAAAGTTGGATTTAGAATACAAAGCTTACCTCCAAATTATGCAAGGGTACGCTTCAATAACCAA
>JANQUX010000378.1 GCA_030730545.1 Maribacter sp.
TGGCAATTAAAAAGTAAAAACTATTTTCCAGCATTATCTAATTCAATTATAGGTTTCAAAGAATAAGGCATAAAAAAAGGCTGGTTACCACACCAGCCTTCAAAATACTAACCATATCGATTCTTAATGAACCAATTTCTTCTCCATAGTTGATATATCAATATTGAAACCGGTTTCTTTCGATTTCTGGATTGCCTTAAAGTAATCTATATACATTTGAGTAATTGCTGACATCGGTAATGAACATGCCGCTTTATAATTTTGTTTCGCCAATTGAATTCTATAAGCATCATCGGTAATAATTTTCTCAATGGCATTTGCCAAAGATGAAGTATCATGAGCATCAAAAAATTCGCCTACATAACCTTCCTCCTTAACCAATACACTTAAGTCACCTAGATCTGGTAAGGCAACAGCGTTACCATAACTACCTGCTTGGTGCAATACACCAGAACTACCTGTTGTAGAAGTATACGG
This sequence comes from Maribacter sp., assembly GCA_030730545.1. Lineage (GTDB taxonomy): Bacteria > Bacteroidota > Bacteroidia > Flavobacteriales > Flavobacteriaceae > Maribacter. The sequence goes on from JANQUX010000378.1 coordinate 478, forward strand.
AAAAACCGTTACTGCGCTATCACCGAATATTTTCGCCACATCTTCTTCTGCTACATAACCTGTATATCTAATTTGAGGTACATGGCTATATTTCTGCTTCATTTCTTCTAAATAACCAGGGGTATTTGGGCTATCTGTACCTGCAATAACGATTTCTATATCTTCATTGGTTCGAGCTCTAATTTCTTCTACGGCCTCTATAAGTATCTCTACTTTTTTGTACGTACCGAATTTACCAAAAGCCATCACCTGTTTTGGACCTGCCGGAAGTTTAAAATCTGGCTCTGGTGGAGTTTCAAATGCACCATGCGGAATTAAAGCAACATTCTTAACCTTGTACTTATCTTCAAGCGTAGTCACATATTTACTAATAGTAACGGCAAGTATATCTGACGCCAAAACAAACTTTGTCAACGTAGTACCTATAAAATTATAGATACTTTGTAACAGCTTGTTTTTAGTAAAACCTGCATTCTCTAAATCAACTTGTTCTAAAATATTGTGTAAAAGTGAAATAGTCGGTATACCCTTAGACTTACAAATAAATGGAAGCATTAGCCCTAGTGCAGCCGGTATTTTCTTATCTCCAAATTTTAAAAACTGAAGATTGAATAATACGGCATCTGGCTTTGTTTGCGAAATAGTCTTGCTGATACTAAAGATATTGCTGTAGCTATTAAAACTCCAACACTCCTTTACCGTTATCTTACAGCCGTTCTCTTCAAAGTTTAAATCTTTAGGTTCGTCTGTTCGATCGGTGATCAAAATTAATTCGGTCACTTCTTCTTGAAGTCTAAAGTGTTTTACCAAGTAATAACCGTACTCTGTTAAAGTTACTTTACTGGGCGGATAGGCGGTTACGATTGCTAATTTCATTTGAAATAAATTTTAGTATACAGGGTTATTTTGTGTTGGCATAGTCGTGCTAAACCAAATTATTTTGTTTTTTTAAGGCTGATGAATCCTTTTTATTCTTGATGATGAAAAATAGTAACTGTGCTACCAATAGTATAACCATGGCAATAATCTGCATATGAACTACGGTTTCAAGATTATCATGATAAAGCATGATGAGTGCCACTTGAGAAAAGCCTAACAATCCTGATAATATGACAGGTGAATATTGATTTAAGGACAGAAAGTAGTAGGCAAAAATATTAGAGACCGCGAATAGTGATGTCGCCAAAGCATATTTCCAAAGTAAATGCGCAATTGATAAATAGGCATCACCGAACATCAACGTAATAATCAAATTCGGAAACAGAAAGCATACAAAAACTATAAAGGTCGATAAGCCACCAATAAAGAATACATACTTAAAAAGTACGGGAGCCGTTGGCTCGCCATCTTTTTGTTTTTGAATGACTGTTGGCATTAATAGCATTACAAACATCCAAGCAACAAAGTATACTACCCTACCGATTAATGCCAATGATGAATACAAGCCAGCTTGTTTATCATCGAAATAATGCTTGACCAATAGAATATCACTATTGTTTATTATTATCTGCGTAAGTTCATAACCAGCCGTAAGGCCGATAAAAAGCCAGACCTGTTTTAAATCTACCGCAGCTAATTTGTCTTTAGAAAAAACTTGGACGCCTTTAAAATCTGACGGAAAAAGTCCGAATACAAAAGAAAGTGCAATACCTACTGCAATTAACAATCCCGGTTCAAAGGGTACTAATAACAATAAGGCAAAAGTGATCAATAACCTACTCCACATTTCTGTTTGGTAGGTACCTGCCAATTTACTAAAGTCATGCTTACCTTGAAACCTACCCCTGTTAACACTCATAACAAAGTATAAGGGTATGGCCACAGCGAATATCATGAACATGTAATGGTTTTGCGTATTAAAGAGTGCTTGTAAATTTTTAGAAAAAATAAGTACAAGAACACCGGTAAATACACCGAATACCAATGCATATCTATACATAGTATTCTTAAAAGTAATCCACGTATAATCTGTAAATAATACAGCAAATTTTGTGGTGGCCAGTTGAAAAGTCATACCAACAAAAGACAACACCAAAAGTAATGTCACCAAAAGTGCGGCATCGGCAAAAGCCTCAGGACCAAGCAATCTACCTAAAAGTAAATTGTATAAATAGTTACCACCATTTACCAGCAAAGCACTGCCCATAAACAAATGTTTTGGGGAGATGCGCTTTAAAGCCAATTTAATTGCTGTCATGAATTTGATAGGGTTTTCGGGGGTTCGATAGTACTTATTTTATCTGTAGACAAAAGCGATTTTTGCCAACTGACCAACAATCTTTACAGAATCTTTCATGGATAGTTTAGAACCATCGGCATGTATCCATCTTTTTAATGGTTGCTCACAAATAAGTTTTTTCGCTTCTGTTTTACCATAATACTTTCTCATTCGTATGAACATTTCAACATCGAACAACCATTTGGTAATAAAAGGTTTACTAAAAAGTAAAGGAACTACTGAGCGATCCATCACTTTTGCACCACATTGGGTATCATTAAATGGCATTCTTAAAATGGTTCTAATAATCAGGTTTATAGTCATACTAATAACCTTTCGCGCAGATTCTTTAGTAATATCCGCACCCATTCTACTCATTCTCGAGCCACTAACGATCTTAAATTCAGAGTTATCTAAGGTTTCAACTAAATCGTCAAAATCTCTAAAATCGGTAGACAGATCGGCATCTAAAAATCCGATATAATCTAATTGAGGATCTTTTGCCAAGTGTAGCATACCTAAGCGAACCGCTTCGGCCTTACCACCATTTTTCTCGCAATCGTAAATACTGATATTGCTTTCGTTGCCTTTCTTTAATTCTTCTAAAACTTCTAGTGTTTTATCGGTACTACCGTCGTTTACAAAACAAAGATGGTAGCCAAGGTTACTATGCGCAAAGTCTCTGAACTCTTTACCTAAAAGGCGTTCTTCTTCATTATAACAAGGTATAACAACCCCTACACAATTTTTTTGCAACATTCTAGCGCTAGTAGACTCTTGAGCATTCAGTTCTATAACTGGTGCGCCGATCAACCTTTTAATACGAGCCGCCATTTCAGACAAACTCACGGGTTTTTTCATGTAATCGTCGATGCCTAAAGTAAAGCCATCGGTAATGATGGTTTCATCGGTATTACCCGACATCACCAAAACAGGGGTTTCTTTCTTGGAACCTCCTTTAATATGCTTAACAACATCTAAACCAGACATATCTGGCATATTTA
>JANQUX010000379.1 GCA_030730545.1 Maribacter sp.
TTGCACGGTATTCTAGCATGTCATAATAACGATTTTCATCATCGGGTCTATTTAGTAGTTGACCGGTAAATAAACTATATTCATAATCGTCACATGGGCATATTGCAATCTGACCGTCTAACACCATGGTAGAGCAGTCGTTTGGTGCATGGTTTGGGCAACTGCCTTCAAAAGCTCTAAACTGATCGAAACCAGAGTTGATAACAAAAACACCTCTAGTACCGGCAAGATCACTATTAATGTACACTGCACTTCCAGTATTTGTAAGAGGACTGTAGGAAGGAAGATTTAAATTAGCTTCAAAACGAAAACTTATTTCTTGTAAATAAGGGTTTCTGTTTGTACCATCATTGCTACATGCCGTGATAATCAATAGAATGAGGATACTTAATCTGTTCATCTTACTTTAATTTTGTTTTGAAAAACTTCAGCAAATGTGCGTAAAAATTATGTATATTTGTGTTAAATCCTCGCTTAAAAAGCCGAATTAACAGGCAATTGCAGAGGATTTGTCTATTTATAAAACGAGGAAGTAATGAGTAATATATCATACTATACTGTCGAAGGGTTAAAAAAACTAAAGGCAGAACTAAATCATTTACGAGATATTGAGCGCCCAAAGGCGTCTCAAGCAATTGGCGAAGCAAGAGATAAAGGTGATTTGTCAGAAAATGCAGAATATGATGCTGCAAAAGAAGCACAAGGTCTCTTAGAAATGAAAATTGCTAAAATGGAGAATACGGTGGCCAATGCACGTTTAATTGACGAGTCTCAATTAGATACGTCTAAAGTTTTGGTGCTATCGACCGTAAAATTAAAAAATCAAGTTAACGGCATGGAAATGTCTTATAAATTGGTTGCTGAAAGCGAAGCGGATACTAAAACCGGTAAAATTTCTGTGAATTCACCTATAGGTAAAGGGCTACTTGGTAAAAAAGTAGGCGACACTGCAGAAATTGTAGTGCCTAGCGGAGCTATTAAGTTTGAAATTCTTGAGATTACAAGAGATTAGATTTTATTAAATAACTATATTTAATCCTATCCTTTTACGGGGTAGGATTTTTTATTCCCACTAAATAAACAACAGTATGCCAACGATTTTTACGAAGATAATTAATGGTGAAATTCCATGTTTTAAAGTAGCTGAAGATGAAAATTTCTTAGCTTTTCTAGATATTAATCCAAATGCAAAAGGGCATACATTATGCATACCTAAAAAAGAGGTAAACAAGATTTTGGATCTTGACGAAGAAACCTATGTGCAGTTAATGTTGTTTTCTAGAAAAGTGGGTAAAGCTTTGGAAAAAACTGTCGATTGTAAGCGTGTAGGTATGTCGGTTATTGGTTTAGAGGTACCACATGTACATGTACATCTTATTCCTTTAAATGAAATGAAAGAGGCAACTTTTCAGCACAAGGTAAAATTAAGTAACGAAGAACTTGCCGAACTTGCCGAAGCAATTGGGGCTAAAGTTGAATAGTACCAGAAATAAATACATAGATTACTGCTGCAACTAAGGCAATAAGCACCAAAATAAGGCTGTAAAAAAGCAACGTTGGTTTAGATGATTTTTTAGCGGGTATAGCTGTTTTTTGATAGTAGTTGAACATGCGTTCAATATCATCTGTCCAGGTAACAGGGTAAATATTAGAGTGACAGGTATTGCAAACCAATTTATTACTTAGTTCACCTGTAATTTTATGAAAAAAGCTACCGTATGTATGTTTTTGATAAAAAGTAAGATTCAGATCTTGATTAAAACATTCAGGACAGTTGTTATTTAGATTGGCTTCTTTAATAACTTCTAGTTTTTCCTTGGCCATAATTAGTGAGACACTTTTAGAGAAATTTGCATTATAGTTCCTTCTTTGCCAGATGATAACACCTTTATTTTTCCATCGTGATATTCTTCCACAATTCGTTTGACCAAAGAAAGTCCTAAGCCCCAGCCTCGTTTTTTAGAGGTAAAGCCTGGTGTAAAGATACTATTATAGTTGCTTTTAGAAATACCGTGCCCTGTATCGGCTATTAAAATGTTTACAAACTTGTGGTCTTGTACAATTTCTATAGCAATACTACCCTTTCCGCGCATGGCATCAATTCCGTTTTTAACCAGATTTTCTATGGTCCAATTATACAAAGAACTATTGAGCATAACCGGTAAATGATCCACCTTAGTGCTAAATGAAAAATGAATAAGTTTAGAGCTTCTTCGTTTCAGGTAATCGAAAGCATCTTGGGTTTCTTTTACAATATCACTTTCTACCAATTTAGGTAAAGAGCCAATTTTTGAGAAACGTTCGGTTATCGTTTGTAAACGGTCAATATCTTTTTCTATCTCTTTGGTAATGCTAGGGTTGATATCTTCAGATTTTAATAACTCGTTCCATCCTAAAAGAGAAGAAAGCGGCGTACCAATTTGGTGCGCAGTTTCTTTAGCCATACCAGCCCATAATTTATTTTGCTCGGCTGCTTTATTTGTTTTGAATAGAAAATAAATAACTGCGGCGAAGAGAAATATGATCAGTAGTAAAGCAATAGGATAAAACTTTAATTTGTTCAAAACATCAGAATTACCATAATATAATGTTGCCAAATGTTCCCCTTGTTGATCAATTGAAATAGGGATATTCTCGTTCTTAAATTTTTTAAGTTGACTTTGTATGAAAATGGTGTCTTTGTTTTTGTTCGGAGGAAAGTTGTTTACCCGTATAGATTTATCTTTGTTGATAAGTATCATTGGGGTAGAGGTGTTATTTTGAAAGACTTTTAAATGAAGGCTTCCTAAATCTACGGTTTCAGATGATTGTAGAAATTCTGACTGTGCGGTAGCCCAAATCTCCATTTTTAGGCGTTCTTCCTCTTTAAATTGTTTGAAAAAGCTATTGGTATTCCATAAGATAAGACTCACAACTACGAAAGAGCCTATCAGTAGAAAAATGTTGGAAATTTTGTTTTTAGGAATAAAGTTCATCCAATAGTTATCTAATACTAAAGATAACCCTAATTGTGAATAATTGTTGTGTTGTTAATGTCGTAGGCTGTTTTATTAACGCATCATTTTATGTATTTTTGACCTCTATTGTAAAAAGAGTTCAAGATGGAAATAGAAGGTAAAGTAAAATTGATAGGAGAAACCCAAACCTTCGGGTCTAATGGGTTTAGAAAAAGAGAATTAGTTGTTACTACAGACGAACAATATCCACAACATATCATGGTAGAGTTTGTACAAGATAAATGTGATTTATTAAATAGTTACGGTGTAGGTCAAGATGTAAAAGTGAGTATTAATCTTAGAGGTAGAGAATGGGCGAACCCTCAAGGTGAAGTAAAATACTTTAACTCAATACAAGGTTGGCGTATAGAAGGTGCATCAAAAACAGCACCTGCAGCTGGTAAACCACCAGTAGCACCAATGGAGGCTTTTGAACCTGCAGATGATTTGAATGAAGAAGATCATGATGATCTTCCTTTCTAAGAATTATACTACTTTTTGGTAAGGCGTAATGCCTATATAATATAAAACTTGTTTAACTTGAATAGTTAAACAAGTTTTTTGTTTTAATACCTTTTAGTTACTTTCAAAAAAATTAAAAGCCACAACTAGTCATGTATTTTTTAACAGATGAACTTGTGTTTCCTCCAGTGGATGAAGCCAATGAACAAGGTTTGTTG
>JANQUX010000380.1:0-2121 GCA_030730545.1 Maribacter sp.
GGGTGATACACCACAAGAAAAATCAGAAAAACTACAGGTAGTTGTCGATAAGATATTCAGCAAGTATCCACCAGAATAACCCTATTTTACCTTAATAACATAAGTAGCAATCAGTTGATCTTCGACTGAAATATGCACGTCGTACACCCCTTTCTTTTCAAAGTGTTGTACTAGTGTCATTACACCTTCTTTCCTTATAATATTCGGATTCCCATTTTTTTGGTTCCCTCGTGTATTAAGAAATAGCTGCGCATCACCAATAAAACCTTTAGGTACTTGTAGTTCAAAAGTGACCGACGTGCCTTTTTGAATACTGCTATGCATTTTTGTTGGTGTAACAGGAATTATCGGTGTTAAAAATGCTTCTTTATAAATTACTGGTCCCGCAATAAAAGTGTTTAGATTGTCCTTATTTATAGGTTGACCTTCTTCTTTATGTATTGGAAAATGATTTTTTGCGAATAACTCAGGATCAGCAAGAAAATACCCATCGAAATAATCTGGTTGAAATAATGGCGTACCATTAATTACCATTGTTTGCCCGGCAGACCAAGTCGCATCACATAAATACCATTTGTCATTTATTTCAATACGGTTCCAAGAATGGTTGGGTGCACTATCTTCTTCTAATAATAGGGTAGGTGTACGTCCGTAGCCATCAATAATATCACATGTAAACCCTGTAAGATTTGCCATTTCTTTTACTAAGTATGCATAACCGGTACAGGCGGTTTTTCGATCTTCTAATAAACTTTTGAATACTTTAGGTGTAATGCTTGTGTTCCAGTCTAAGTAGGCTTGCCTGTCTTTCGCAAGCCTTTTTCTCTTGTTACTTATCTTTACATAAGAAGAATAATCATTGGCAATGTTTGAGCTTATCCATGTGTATATTGCCCTAAATTTTTCTACATCGGTTTCTAATGCAGTTGTCAAATTATGAGTAAGTACGGGTAAATTTTTTAAGCTAGCATTTTTATAATAATGAGCTATGCTATCTGCCTTTTTAAAATCGATATGATTAAAATCTGAGCGTTGGGCAAAGCTCATTAATGAAAATAAGAGCGTTGAAAGGAGTATGAAATTTTTCATTATTTGAAAATATCTCCAATCTTTTGAAAAATATTTCTTTTGCTAGAATATGCGCCGCCAATTACAACTTCGCCCATTAGCTCTACATCATAGGTGTCGAATGTTATATTGATATCGATGTTGGCTCTACCATTTGCTGCGACCTTGTAGGTTTTGGTTTCATAACCTATAAAACTAAGTACAAGAATATCATTATCTGCTAGTTGTTGCGGGAATTCAAACTTACCGTCAAAATCTGTCTGTGTACCTACTGTAGTTCCTTTCAAAACCACATTTACACCAGGTAATGGTTCATTTGCTTCATCGACAATGGTACCGGTTACCGTGTGCTTTTCTTGAACAATTTCAACATATGATATATCGCCCATAATGTCTGTCGAAACTACTTCAATTGGCGGTTCTATACTTGCAGTTTCTTGACCTTTAACTTCGGTAGCGCATAATGCAAGTAGAGAAAAACTCATCATGGCTATTCCTTTATGTAACATAGAATTGGTCATAGGTTGTAATGTATTGGTTTCATAGGTTTTTAGTTGCGATGGTTTAAACATACCACAGGTCTTTTTATTGGTAGCGGTGAGGTAGCTGATCATCTCACTATCTGATAACTTGGTAAAATCGATAACCTCTTTTTCGCAGCTTTGGCAAAAGCCACCTTTTTCGGTTTTACTAAAATTAGTGAATTTTTCTTTGCATGGTTCTTTTACGTCAATTGTTAATGTGCTTTTCATAATACGGTTATTTTATTAGTACACCTCTAATGTAAAATGGAACGGGGTCTTTTAAAATCTATAATGAGTAAAGCGATACTTTTAATGAGTTAACATGGTATTCTTAAGTTTTTTAACCAGTTTTTAGTGAGTAAATAACTCAATTTCAAATGTTAATGTTCTAAATTGATGGTGAAATAAATGATCTGAAAATAAAATCCTGTTATTTTTGTAACAAAACTCAAAACGAACGTCATATAGTCTGACACGTTAAAAACTAACTCACACAAAATGAAAAAGATTTATTTTCTAGCTGCCGGAC
>JANQUX010000380.1:2131-3657 GCA_030730545.1 Maribacter sp.
TGTGCTTTTCATAATACGGTTGTTTTATTAGTACACCTCTAAAGTATGGTGAACCTCATTCTTATAAAATGTAGAATGAGTGTAGTGGCACTTTCAATGAGTCAACATGATTTAGAAACTATTTTTAATTTTTTATGCACCTATTTAAAAGGTTAAAAGGGTAGTTATCAAATGTTAATGTTATCAAATGATAGCTAAATAAATTTTTTGACAGTAAAATCCTGTTATTTTTGTAACAAAACTCAAAACGAACGTCATATTATCGACACGTTTAAAACTAACTCACACAAAATGAAAAAAATTTATTTTTTTGCTGCCGGTTTGGTAGCGCTGGCTTCTTGTAAAGAGGAAGCGAAACCTACTGCTGAAGTAGAAACAATACCTGGTATCGTTCTAGCGAATATGGATACTACTCAAAACCCAAAGTCAGATTTTTATAACTATGTGAACGGAAACTGGATGAAGTTTACCGAAATTCCTGATGATAGAACTAGCTGGGGTGGTTTCAGTGTACTTCGTAAATCTACTGACGACGATGTTTTAAAAATATTAGCTACTGCAAAAGAAAGTGGTAACTACGCTGCAGATACCGATCAAGCGAAAGCTTTGGCGATTTTTGATACTAAGTTAGATTCTGCTGCTAGAAATAAAGCAGGTATTACGCCATTAACGTCAGCCTTTGAAGCAATTGCTTCTGTAAAGAATTTAAGTGATTTACAAACGGTATTGGCAACTAATGCAGCTGTATCTTCTCCGTTCTTAAATATTGGTGCAGGTGCAGATTTAAATAACAGTAGCATGAATGCTGTTTATTTAGGTGCTAACGGATTAGGATTGCCTGATCGTGATTTCTACTTAGATGAAGATGAGAAATCTGTTGAAATACGTGAAGAGTACAAAAAGCACGTATCTAAAATGTTACAGAAATTAGGTGATTCTGAAGCTGATGCAACGAAAGCTGCAGATAAAATTTTGACTTTAGAAACGCAATTGGCTGAGCCACGTTTAAATAAAGTCGAACGTAGAGATGCTAGAAATTATAATAATCCTAGAACTATTGCTGAGGTTGATAAGATGATGTCTACTATCGACATGAAAAAACTTATCGCTGATTTAGGTATTACTAAAAAGTTTGATACGCTTTTGGTTACTCAGTTAAGATATACCGAAGCTTTAGACAAGTTTTTAAAAACGACGCCTATTGAAGATATTAAAACTTTGGTAAGATGGGATACTTTCAATAGTGCTGCTGGTAAACTGACCACAGATATCGAAACTGCCGATTGGGAATTTTACAGTAAATATTTAAGTGGTGCCAAAGAGCAACGTGCTGCAGATGAGCGCGCATTGGCAACTGTAAACGGTACCGTTGGTGAAGCTTTAGGTCAATTATACGTTGATGCTAAATTTCCGCCAGAAGCTAAGGCTAAAGCTGAATTAATGATTGCCAATGTAATCGACGCTTTTAAAGAACGTATCTCTGTTTTAGATTGGATGAGCGATTCTACAAAAACAAAAGCAATTGA
>JANQUX010000381.1:0-10309 GCA_030730545.1 Maribacter sp.
GTGCTGGATCTTCCTTTTTTGCTCCTTCAGGTTTTGGTAAAGTTTCAGTTCTCATTCCGAATTTAATCGGAATAGGCATAAACTTGTTATACTTACTAAGTAAACTTTCTATTTTACCATTTTCTAAAAACTCGGTAGAATCATCTGCAATATGAAGAATGATTTCTGTACCACGAGTTTCTTTCTCAGCTGGTTCCATTATAAACTCAGGCGAACCGTCACAAGACCATTGCACGGCAGGTTCATCTTTATAACTCTTGGTAATAATTTCTACTTTATGGGCAACCATAAACGCAGAATAAAATCCAAGTCCGAAATGACCTATAATTCCTGAATCTTTTGCAGAGTCTTCATATTTATTCAAAAACTCTTCAGCGCCAGAAAACGCCACTTCATTAATATACTTTTTAACTTCTTCTTCGGTCATACCAAGACCTTGGTCAATAACATGAAGTTTCTTTCCTTCTTTATCGATTTTTACCTCTATAATGGGGTTGCCATATTCAACCTTCGCCTCGCCAATTGTGGTCAAGTGCTTCATTTTTAAGGTTGCATCGGTTGCATTCGAAATTAACTCTCTTAAAAAAATTTCGTGATCACTGTACAAGAACTTCTTGATTAGTGGAAAAATGTTGTCTACGGACACATTAATTTTACCTGTTGCCATTTTTATATTTTTTATGCCACAGTTAGTGCGGCCATTATTAATAATGATTGTTCGATGCTATTGGTCAAAAAAAATACCACAATAGGTTATTGTGACAAACTGACAGTTTACTGCCTTTAAAAGTTTAACAAATTTTTTTGTTTATGAAATATTGAAAAAGATTAAACATAATGTATATTTGTAGTGTGATTATGAAAAAGTGCTATGAGAAAGAATTTTAAGCATAATCACATGTTGATTATTTATTGGTTAGGTTGTTTTGAAAACGTGCTATTTTTTAATAGCACGTTTTTGCTAAATAAAAGCTAATGTTTCATGAAAACGGCTAACTATCAAATCTGCATCGTACCTTATATAAAAATAATTCGATATGCCTGCAAAAGCTAAAAAAGTAACAAAAGAAACGATTATAACAATGTTTATGGACTACGTTTTAGAGAACGAGCATGTACCAAAAACAGTCTATAAGTTTTGTAAAGTAAATGCTATTGAAGAATCAGATTTTTATCTTCATTTTGGATCAATAGATTCTATTAAAAAGGGAATTTGGGATACTTTTTATATGAATACGGTTAGTGTAATAGAGAAAAATAAAGAGTATCAAGATTTTACCAATAGAGATAAGATGCTTACATTTTTCTATACTTTCTTTGAAGTATTGACATTGAATAGAAGTTACGTCTTATTTATAATGGAAAGTGCTTCTGGTTCATTTAAGAATATGGAGCAGTTAAAAGGACTTAGAAAAAACATTAAAGAGTTCTCTAAGGGCTTGATTGCAGATGGTAATGCGAACAAGAATTTAAAAATCACGAAACACAATCCGCAATTGTTTTCAGAAGGGGCATGGTTACAGACTATGTTTTTAATGAATTTTTGGAAATCGGATGATTCTGCAGCTTTCGAAAAAACAGATGTTGCTATTGAAAAATCTGTAAATACCATTTTCGATGTATTTGATAACACACCACTAGAGAATATTCTAGACTTCGGGAAATTTCTGTACAAAGAAACCTTTGCCTAATCTAACTCCTACGATTTGAAAACACTTGATAAAATACCTACCGGAAAGATAGAACGTGCAAGCAAGCTGGTGAAAACCGGAGCTAAGATTGGTGGTAATTATGCCAAGTATTTAGGTAAAAAAATCATCAATCCAAATATTACAAAAGATGAATTAAACGAAGATAATGCCGCAGATATATATGACGGATTAAAATCGTTAAAAGGTAGTGCGCTTAAAGTTGCCCAGATGTTAAGTATGGAAAAGAATCTACTGCCAAATGCATATGTAGAGAAGTTTTCTTTGTCTCAGTTTTCAGTTCCCCCATTATCTGCGCCATTAGTTCGAAAAACATTTAAAAAGTATTTAGACAAATACCCAGAAGAGGTTTTTGACACTTTTGATAAAGATTCTATAAACGCTGCTAGTATTGGGCAAGTACATAAAGCTACCAAAGACGGTAAAAATTTGGCGGTAAAAATTCAGTACCCAGGCGTAGCGCAAAGTATAAGTAGCGATTTGGCGATTGTGAAGCCTATTGCAATTCGTATGTTCAATCTTAAAGGTAAAGATTCAGATAAATATTTTAAAGAAGTTGAAAATAAGCTGGTCGAAGAGACAGATTATATTCTAGAAGTAGCACAAAGTAAAGAGATTACTGAAGCATGTTCGGTGATACCGAATATAATTTTTCCTAAATATTATACTGAACTATCAAGTTCACGTATTATTACCATGGACTGGATGACAGGGAAGCACTTGAGCGAATTTACAAAAGCAGGTTTCTCACAAGCTACTGGCGATAAATTAGGTCAAGCCCTGTGGGATTTCTATATGTTTCAAATTCACGGCTTACGAAAAGTTCATGCTGATCCACACCCTGGCAATTTCTTGGTGAATGAAAATGATGAGCTTATTGCTATTGATTTTGGTTGTATTAAAGAAGTGCCAGATTCATTCTATATTCCTTATTTTGAATTGGCTAGACCAGAGGTAATATCAAATGATGAGAAATTTACCGAGAAGCTATATGAGCTAGAAATACTGATGGCTACTGATTCGCCAGATGAAATATTATTTTTTAAATCTATATTTCATCAATTGTTAAGCTTATTTACATCACCATTTCATAAAGAAGATTTTGATTTTGGCGACGAGGTATTTTGGGGTAAAATTGCAGCATTAGGCGAACAATTTTCTTCTGATAAGCAAATAAGAAAAATGAATGGTAATAGAGGTTCAAAGCACTTTTTGTATATGAACCGTACCTTCTTTGGTCTTTATAATCTACTACATGATTTAAAGGCGAATATTAAAGTGAATGACTTCAAGAAATATTTGAGCTAATTATTCCACTATCATATTGATAGTAGATGATTGTTATATTTTCAAATAGAATTCTTAATAGTTGTTTATATTGCAACACTAATTCTACCTGAGCTTTATCAGGATTAAAATATTACTATGTATAATTCAAAAATAATTGGCTTAGGTCATTATGTACCTGATAACGTAGTGACAAACGATGATTTGTCAAAGGTAATGGAAACAAATGATGCCTGGATCCAAGAACGTACTGGCATAAAAGAAAGAAGACATGTAGTTAAGGGTGATGGCGACACCACCACAACTATGGGTGTAAAAGCAGCAAAAATCGCCATTGAAAGAGCGGGAATCGATAAATACGATATCGATTTTATTGTTTTTGCTACCTTGAGTCCCGATTATTATTTCCCTGGTCCTGGTGTATTGGTTCAAAGAGATTTAGGTATTAAAACCGTTGGAGCGTTAGATGTACGTAACCAATGTTCTGGTTTTGTGTATGCCATTTCCATAGCAGATCAGTATATAAAAACAGGTATGTATAAAAATGTACTTGTTATAGGTTCAGAACTTCACTCTCATGGATTAGATATGACTACACGAGGTAGGGGAGTTTCTGTAATTTTTGGTGATGGTGCCGGTGCGGCAGTTTTGACCAGAGAAGAAGATAACACTAAAGGTATATTATCGACTCATTTACATTCAGAAGGTCAGCATGCAGAAGAACTTTCTTTGATTGCACCTGGTATGGGTAATAGATGGGTAACCGATATTATTGAAGATAGCGATGCTAATGACGAATCTTATTACCCGCATATGAACGGTCAATTTGTATTTAAAAACGCAGTTGTTCGTTTCAGTGAGGTTATTATAGAAGGTTTAGAGAAAAATAAATTGAATGCTACCGATATTGATTTATTGGTTCCGCATCAAGCCAATTTAAGAATATCTCAATTTATTCAAAAGAAATTCCAGCTTAGTGATGACCAGGTATTTAATAATATTATGAAATATGGTAACACTACAGCAGCATCTATTCCGATAGCGCTTACAGAGGCATGGGAAGAAGGTAAGGTGAAAAGTGGAGACTTAGTAGTTTTAGCTGCATTTGGTAGTGGTTTTACCTGGGGCAGTGTCATCATTAGATGGTAATAATACTCTAAAATAAAGCACCCATAGTTTTGGCTATGGGTGCTATATAGTTTTACTCAATAAGAAAAAACCAACCAATCTTCTTTATTAAATATCCCTATATAAAGTAATAGACGCGATTAAAGTTCTATTGTTACTAGAAATAGGTAATTATCTCATATTCAATATAATTTAGGGTATATAACAAGTTCAGGAAAGCTTTTAAAAGAAGAAACCCGAACATTCCAAAATGAATTGGAAGTCGGGCTTCAAATGCTGATAGGCTATACTAAACACTAACCATTAACTATAAACATATAGCGGTACCAACAATATTTTATAATCGCAGAGTATTTCACTTTACTATTAGACGGAACATAGCCTAATTAGTTACAGAATTTATATTATTTAACGTTATTTTATCATGAAAAAGACCCTAGTATTCGGAGCCTCCTTAAAACCAAATCGATATAGCAATTTAGCGATACGAAGACTGGTAGATTCGGGAATTGAAACCTTAGCTTATGGATTAAGTGAAGGTGTAATTTCAGGAGTCAATATCAGCAATAATTTATACAAATTTAGTGATATTCATACGATTACGCTCTATATAAATCCAAAAAGACAAGAAGAATATTATAATAGTATAATTTCTTTGGCTCCGAAAAGGGTAATTTTTAATCCTGGTACAGAAAATCCGGAGTTCTATAAACTATTGGAGAATAGCGGTATAGAAGTAGATATTGCTTGTACTTTGGTGCTTTTGGGTACTGGTCAATATTAGGCGATATCGGTAATGTTAGTGATTGTCTTTTTTTTACGAATGAGCCATAATCCTACAAAGGTTAGCAGACCATTCAACGGTAAAAGCTCATATCCGAAAATATAACCACCTAAATACTCAGTAGGCAACTTCGCTAAAATGAGAATTATCGATACACATACCAGTGCAACGATCCAAACATATTTATCTTTTACTTGATGTTTGGTAAAAATTCCGAAAGAAAATAATCCTAGCAGCGGTCCGTAGGTATATGAGGCTACCGTTAATAATCCATCAATTACATTTTTATCCAATATATATTTAAAAGAGATGACCACTAGAATTAATAAAACACTCATGCCAATGTGTGTAATTCTGCGGGTTTTTTTAGCTAGGTGTTCAGATTTTTTTTCGGTGTTTAAAAAATCCACACAAAATGATGTAGTTAACGAGGTAAGTGCGCTGTCTGCGCTACTGTAAGCCGCTGCAATTAAACCTAGCATAAACGTAACGGCAACCGTTATGCCTAAACCACTGTTTAATGCAATTTCAGGAAATAAAAGATCTGACTTCGGCGATCCGTCCATTAGTGGTAATGCAATGTTGTGCGTATCTGCGTAAATAAAAAGCAATGCACCTAAAAGCATAAACACAAAAGTGACCACTACTAGTACAATACTAAAGCTGACCATATTTTTTTGAGCTTCACCCAGATTTCTACACGTCAGGTTTTTTTGCATCATGTCTTGATCAAGTCCCGTCATACAGATAGTAATGAACATTCCGCCTAAAAATGATTTTACCAAATGGTTTTTAGAAGAAAGGTCATCAGTAAAAAAGGTCTTGCTATACTGTCCTAATTCTTCAGAGTTTATAAATTCTATGAAGGTCCAGTCCATTTTATCCAATATAAAATACATTGATAACCCTACAGATACTAGCATGAATAGGGTTTGTAAGGTATCGGTCCAGACAATTGTTTTTATTCCACCTTTAAAAGTATAGATCCAAATAAGTAAAATGGACAGAATTACGGTAATTTCAAAAGGAACATTCCAAGCATCGAACACGAATTGCTGTAAAACGATAGCCACTAGAAATAAGCGAAATGCAGCGCCAAGAACTCTTGAGATGAAAAATGAAATAGCGCCCACTTTATAACTTACAAAACCAAAGCGATCATCTAAATATTGATAAATTGAAGTAACATTTTGTTTGTAATAAATAGGAAGAAGTACAAACGCGGTAACCATGTAGCCTAAAAAGTACCCAAAAACAACCTGCATGTAGCTGAACTGAGAAGCATCGACCCAACCCGGTACAGAAATAAAGGTTACTCCAGATAAAGAGGCACCCACCATACCAAACGCCACTAAATACCATGGCGACTGCTTACCGGCCTTAAAAAAATCTTCGTTAGTATCATTTTTACCCGTGAAATAGGAGATAATCAAAAGCAAAACAAAGTAACCAGAAATTAAAATTAAAATATGAGAGGCGTTCATGGAGTAAAATTTGCGGCAAATTACAAAAAGTTACAGGAGGTAGTGCGATAACTTAAAATCTTAAAGTTTAAATTGAGAATACTTTAATAAGTAAATGAAAAACTATTCGAACATTTCTTTACCCATTAAAATGTGATACCTTTTACAGTATTAAATTATAAACTAAAATAATCATGCGACGAGAATTTCTTTCAAAGAACAGGGCTGTACTTCCTTTAATGTTAATCAGTTTATTAGTTAGTAATGTATTGATTGGTCAGGAAAGTGTAGTTGCAGACAAGAAAATTAACCAAGAGGTTGGAAAGCTGTTAAAAGATAAAAGTATTAAAAGTGCTTTTGAGTTTGTAGATGCAATTGAAAATGAAACGGAGAAAGACTTAATCACGTTGACCGAAATACCGGCTCCGCCATTCATGGAAGCTAAAAGAGCAGAAGCGTTTAAAAATATGTTAATTGAAGCAGGTTTAGAAAACGTGTCCATAGATGAGGTTGGTAATGTTATTGGAATTAAAAAAGGAACAGATGGTGGTAAGATAGTTGTTTTAGATGCTCATTTAGATACTGTTTTTCCTGAAGGTACAGATGTAACAGTAGAGAAGAAAGGAGATACCCTATTCGCACCAGGTATAGGTGATGACACCAGAGGGCTCTCTATGTTAATTGCTGTTTTTAAGGCAATGAAAAAGGCTGATTTAAAAACCAAGGCAGATGTTTGGTTCGTTGGTACAGTGGGTGAAGAAGGTTTAGGAGACTTACGCGGTGTTAAGCACTTGTTTAGAGAAGGTGCGGTAAAAATAGACTCTTGGATATCTATTGATGGAGGTGCCATTGGCAGGGTTAATAATGCAGGGTTGGGTTCAGTTAGATATAAAGCTTTATTCACAGGAAAAGGAGGTCACTCATGGGGAGCTTTTGGGTTGGCGAATCCTCATCATGCGCTTGGTTTCGCAATAAAAGAATTTACAGAGAATGCAAAAGTATTTACAGATGAAGGAGCTAAAACAAGTTTTAATATAGGTAGAATGGGAGGTGGTACTTCTGTAAATTCTATTCCTTTTGAATCTTGGATGGAAGTTGATATGCGGTCAGTAGATAGTGGTAGGTTAAAAGAGGTTGAAGCTATTTTTAAACAATCAATGCAAACCGCTTTAGAGGAGTATAATAATACCGGAGTTGATGATAAAATTTCATTAGAGTTAATAAAGATTGGGGACAGACCATCTGGAGAACTCTCTTTAGATACACCGTTAGTACAGCGTGCTATTAGTGCCACTAGTGCATTCGGGTATGAACCAAGCCTTACCAGAGGGTCAACAAATGGGAACATTCCAATTTCATTAGGTGTTCCGGCAATAACGATTGGTAGAGGAGGCGTTGGCGGCGGCGCACATTCACTTCATGAATGGTGGGTTAATGAAAATGGAGCAGAAGCCATAAAATTAGCATTATTACTTACGGTGATCGAAGCTGGTCATTACAAATAACTTTTAGAATTTCTAATTTATGGAAAACACTTCTTAGTTAAGATTGTTTCCGTTCAGTAATTATATGTTATAAACTTTTTAAATGTTAAATAATTTTGTGAAAAGGGTGAGGTATGTTTTTCAAGTTTAGTTGTAAATTTATACCGAATTAAGCCTATGGATTTTTCGTCAAAATTATTAGAAAACGCAGTATATGAAGTTTCGCAATTGCCAGGTATCGGTAAGCGAACCGCATTACGTTTGGTATTGCATTTATTAAAGCAGCCAGAGCAACGTACAGAAAATCTTTCTACATCTTTGGTAGATTTAAGAAGTAAAATACAATTTTGCGAAAATTGCCATAATATTTCAGATACCACAATGTGCGAAATATGTGCCAACCCTAAAAGAGATGATGCAGTAGTTTGTGTCGTAGAAGATATTAGAGATGTTATGGCCATTGAAAATACAGGTCAATTTAGAGGAAAGTATCATGTGCTTGGAGGTAAAATATCACCTATGGAGGGCATTGGTCCTCAGAATCTGAAAATAGGAACCTTAGTAGATAAGGTGAGAAAAGGCGTCATAAAGGAGTTAATTTTTGCATTGAGCTCTACTATGGAAGGCGACACCACCAATTTTTATATCTATAGACAAATAGAAGGGTTAGCTGTAAAAACCTCTACAATTGCAAGGGGGATAGCTGTTGGCGATGAATTAGAATATGCCGATGAGGTTACTTTAGGAAGAAGTATTTTGAATAGAGTGCCGTTTGAAGGTTCTTTTCGACAAGATTAGTTTTTTGAATTTCAAGTAAATGTCAATAAAAAGGTATTTATTTTATTATTTTTGCAAAAAATATAAACAAAACAAGCTTTAAATTATCGATATGCCAAAATTTGAATTGAAACTACCACGTATGGGAGAGAGTGTTGCAGAAGCAACATTAACGTCATGGTTAAAAGAGGTAGGTGATACGATTGAAATGGACGAGGCCATTTTTGAAATTGCTACAGATAAAGTTGATAGTGAGGTGCCGAGCGAGGTAGATGGCATTTTAATTGAAAAATGCTTCAATATTGATGATATTGTCAAAGTGGGGCAAATCGTGGCCATCATACAAGTTGGTGATGATGTAGATGTACCCGATGTTTTGAATACGGTCAATGAGGTAGAGGAGCAAGCACCAGTTCTTGAAGAAATGGTTGCTGTAGCTGAATCGGCTGTAGTTCAAGCTAGGGCAGAAACTTCAACAGTTCATTTAAGTGGGGCCTCTGATCGTTTTTATTCTCCGTTAGTTAAAAATATAGCTAAAGAAGAAGGTATTTCTTTCGATGTGTTAGAAACTATACCCGGTACAGGTAAAGATGGTAGGGTTACCAAAGATGATATATTAAGCTTCGTTAAAAACGGAGTTAACAAGCCGGTAGAACAAGTTGCTACGCCTGCTAAAGTAGATGTTCAAGATAGCGTAGCTGCGGCGCCAGTTGCTAAAGCAGATGCACCTGCGGCCGAAAAACCTAAAATGCCAATTTCTCGTGGCGATGAGGTTATACCGATGACACGAATGGGCAAATTAATTGCCAAGCATATGACAGACAGTGTTTCTACATCTGCACATGTTCAAAGTTTTATAGAGGTTGATGTCACCAATATCGTGAATTGGCGTAACAAGCTAAAAGACTCGTTCTTTAAAAGCGAAGGTGAAAAACTTACTTTTACTCCAATTTTTATGGAGGCGATAGCTAAGGCGTTAAAGAAATATCCGATGATGAATATTTCTGTAGACGGCGATACCGTAATTAAAAAGAAGAATATTAATATAGGTATGGCGGCTGCGTTGCCAGATGGTAATTTAATCGTTCCTGTGATCAAAAATGCAGATCAACTGAATTTGGTAGGCATGGCCAAAGTTATAAATGACTTGGCAGATCGTTCAAGAAATAACGCTTTAAAACCAGATGAAGTTCAGGGCGGTACGTATACCGTTACTAATGTAGGTACATTTGGTAGTGTATTTGGTACGCCGATCATTAATCAACCACAGGTAGGTATTATGGCGTTAGGTGCCATAAGAAAAATACCGTCAGTAATTGAGACACCTGAAGGAGATTTTATTGGTATACGTAGTAAAATGTATCTATCGCACAGTTATGATCATAGAGTTGTAAACGGTGCTTTAGGTAGTATGTTCGCAAAAGCTGTAGCCGACTATCTTGAAGGGTGGGATGTAAACCGAGAAATTTAGATGTATAAAAATCTATAGTTAAAAATCCGACAATACTTCTTGTGTTGTCGGACTTTTTTTGCGTATTTTATTGTTTTTTAAAGGTTTGAAAAGTATTTTAACATACTAATTGTGTTGAATTTTTTGAAATTATTTTAGTTTCTACATTTCGAGGCAAAAAATTAATAGCGAGTAATTATATGTGTCTAAAAAACGAAAGGGTATCT
>JANQUX010000381.1:10409-18697 GCA_030730545.1 Maribacter sp.
AGGCAAAAAATTAATAGCGAGTAATTATATGTGTCTAAAAAACGAAAGGGTATCTTTGTTAAAAGTAGAACACGTATGGAATTAAAGCTTACCAGACCCATTTGCTTCTTTGATTTAGAGACAACTGGGATCAATGTAGCAAAAGATCGTATTGTAGAAATTGCGATACTAAAGGTATACCCTAACGGAAATAAAGAAAGTAAAACATGGCTTGTAAATCCTGAGATGGTCATACCAGAAGAGGTAATTGCCGTTCATGGTATTACGAATGAAAAGGTTGCCAACGAACCAACTTTCAAAGAACTTTCAAAAGAAATTTATAAGATTATAAAGGATAGTGATTTAGGCGGATTCAATTCCGATCGATTTGATATTCCTTTATTGGCAGAAGAATTATTACGTGCAGATATCGATTTCGATATGAAAAATACGGTATCTGTAGATGTACAGACCATTTTTCATAAGATGGAAAAACGTACGTTAGAAGCAGCTTATAAATTCTATTGTGATAAAGATTTAACCGATGCGCACAGTGCTGCGGCAGATACCAATGCTACCTATGAGGTGTTGCTTTCTCAATTAGATAGATACCCTGATCTTGAAAATAATATCAAAAAACTTTCAGAATTCTCAAGAAGAAAGCAATCGGTAGATTTCGCAGGTTTTATAGCTATGGATGAAGAAGGGGAAGAGGTATTCTCTTTTGGTAAGCATAAAGGCAAAAAGGTTCATTCGGTTTTAGAAAATGAACCCGGGTATTTCGGTTGGATGCTTAATGCCGATTTTCCATTGTACACAAAAAAGATTCTTACTCAAATTAAACTGAGCAAACTCAATAATAAATTAGGGTAAAAATGCGTATTTTTCTAGTAGTATTTCTTTTGGTGATGGGGGTAAGTCATGCCCAAGAAGTTTTGGTCGAAGGTCATGTATATGATGATAAGACCAAAACGGCTGTACCGTATGCCAATATTAGTTTTTTAAAGACCTTAAAAGGAACATCAAGTGATGAAGAGGGGTATTTTTATATTGATGTTCCCGAAGATTATCTAGAGCGAGATGTGCATGTATCAGCGTTAGGTTTTAAAGATACTATTATGCCGGCGAGGGTTATTAAAGAGAAAAAGAAGATATATATGCAAGAGGAAACTTTTGAGCTAGAAGAGGTGGTCGTTGTTCAGAGCTTAGGAGATTCGCAGGTATTGAACCCAGTTAGTTCATATAGTATTAAAAGCGGTTTTTCGTCAGCAGAGACTCCATGGGTATTAGCGTTATACTTCCCGAATATTGGGGCCGCCAAAAAGTATTTAGAGTAAATTTCCATGCACGTTCAGGTATATAGTCTGTTTAAGTGAGAGTCGTCAAAATTTAGACTTCGTTTGTATGATGTAGATAAAGAGACACGTAAACCAAGTAACGATATCATTCGAAAAAGTATCATTTTAGAAAGTTCAAAAACAGAAGATTATGTTTCTATCGACTTATCGAGCATGAATATTAGAATACCTGACGAAGGTATATATGTGGGGTTAGAATGGATATTTCTTCCATATAACTGGTATACAAATACCTATAAACATGCTATTACGAACAAGAAAGTTGTAGAAGACCGTTTTGCACCTACATTTGCTGCAGTATATCAAAAAAACCAGAATTTTAAGACGATGGTTTACGGTATGGGCGAATGGACAGATTTTGCAATTAAAGCACCAGGCAATAATGAGAATTTGATACCTGCTATAAGTCTTAAATTTTCAAAGAAAAGATAAAATAAGTATGAAGATTATATGTATTGGTAGAAATTACACTGCTCATATCGATGAGCTTAAGAACGAAAGACCAGAAGAACCGGTAGTTTTTATAAAACCAGATTCTTCGGTTTTGCCAAAACAGCAAGATTTTTATATTCCCGAATTCTCGAATGATGTACATTATGAAGTTGAGGTTTTGGTAAAAATCAAAAAAGTAGGTAAACATATTAGCCAAGAATTTGCACCTACCTATTATGATGAGATAGGTCTGGGAATAGATTTTACAGCAAGAGATGTGCAGTCTAAATTAAAAGAGAAGGGTCTGCCTTGGGAGAAAGCTAAAGGTTTTGATGGTGCCGCCGTAATAGGCGAGTGGTTGCCAAAGACTGATTTTAAAGATGTGAATAACCTTAATTTTAAGTTATTAAAGAATGATGAGGTTGTTCAAGAAGGTAATACCAGTTTTATGCTTTGGAAGATAGATGAAATAATCGCCTATGTTTCAACGTTCTTTATGTTGAAAAAAGGAGATATTATATTTACTGGAACACCTGCCGGTGTTGGCAAAATAAGTCCAAATGACTATCTTACAGGTAGTTTGGAAAATAGAGAGCTTTTTACCTTAAAAATTAAATAATGATTTATAACCTGGATAAGATTAATGAGATGGCAGAAGGTGATCAGGATTTTATAAATTCTGTTATTGCTGTTTTTTTGGAAGAAGTACCTGAAGATTTAGAAGCTTTAGAAAAAGCCCTGCTAGAAAAAGACCATGATCAAGTGTATAAACTTGCACATAAGATTAAGCCAAATGTAGATTTACTCGGAATGGAGCAAACCCGTGCCATAGCTTTAGAGCTAGAAACTTTGGGTAAGCAAGAGGCTAATATGGCAGAGATAGAGAAAAGATTTCCATTGCTCAAGACTGATATCAACCAGGTTGTAGCAGAGTTAAAAAACGATTTTCACTTATAATGCTAGCCGAAATAATTACCATTGGCGATGAAATTCTCATCGGTCAAGTTATTGATACGAATTCCGCATTTATAGGTAAAGAGCTGAATAAAATTGGTATTTCGGTATATCAGATTACTTCGATTCAAGATGACCGCGAACATATCTTAAAGGCTTTTAAAGATGCATCAGAACGTGTAGATGTTGTTTTAATTACAGGTGGTCTGGGTCCGACGAAAGATGATATCACCAAACACACACTGTGCGAATTCTTCAATGACGAACTTGTTGAGAATGCAGAAGTATTAGCGCATGTAGAAGAACTGTTTGCTAAATATATAAGCAACACCCCAATATCAGATATTAATAGAATGCAGGCTTTGGTACCAAGTAAGGCCGAGGTTTTACATAATGCGAACGGTACTGCACCTGGTATGCTGATCAGACAAAATGAAGTAACATTCATTTCAATGCCTGGCGTGCCTTTTGAGATGAAGTACCTTATGACGGAATCTGTAATTCCTAAATTGGCAGCTTATTATAAAAGACCACATATTATTCATAGAACGATAATAACCTATGGTTTAGGTGAGAGTGCAATTGCCGCTCGAATTGAGGCTTGGGAAGATAATTTACCTTCTAACATTAAATTGGCATACTTACCTAATTTGGGTAAGGTACGGTTGCGATTATCGGGTAAAGGACCTAATTATGAAGAATTAGCAGCTGCCATGAATGCCGAGTCTGATAAATTATATCCGTTGATAAAGGATATTGTTTACGGACTAGAAGATGATGAAAGTTTAGAAGAAATTGTCGCGAAATTATTGACAGATAAAAATTTAACCTTATCAACTGCCGAGAGTTTTACCGGAGGTAAAATTGCGGAAAGAATAACATCGATTCCTGGTGCGTCAAACTACTTTAAAGGTACGGTGGTCAGTTATGCCACCGAAGCTAAAATAAACGTGCTTAAGGTGCCTAAAGAATTAATAGAGCAACATTCTGTAGTAAGTGCTGAAGTGGCAACAGCAATGGCAAAAGGTGCAAAAGATTTGATGAAGACAGATTTTGCAATAGCCACTACAGGTAATGCAGGACCTACAAAAGGCGATTCAAATGCCAAGGTAGGAACAGTATTTATTGCAATAGATGGACCGAAGGCGAAATTTGTACAAGAATTTCAAATGGGAAGCACTCGTGAGAGGGTTGTGGAAAAGTCTGTAAATAAGGCTTTTGAGTTGCTTCAAAAAGAAATTTTAAAAATGTGATGTTTATTGTTGTTGGAACGATAAAAAAGATATAAATTTGCACCCTGTTTAAAAGAAAAAGTCAGTACGATGTCAAAAGTTTGTGAAATTACGGGTAAGAAGGCGATGTTTGGAAACAACGTATCGTTTTCAATTAATAAAACTAGAAGAAGATTTGATGTAAATCTATCTAAAAAACGTTTTTACATTCCAGAGGAAGACCGTTGGATAACGCTTAAAGTTTCTGCAAGAGCTTTAAAAAGTATCAATAAAAAAGGGATATCTGCTGTTTTGAAAGAAGCAAAAGCAAAAGGATTAGTTATTAAGTAATCTGGAAAATAGAGCGATAAGATGGCAAAGAAAGGTAATAGAATACAAGTTATATTAGAATGCACTGAGCATAAAGAATCTGGTCAACCAGGTACTTCAAGATATATCACTACCAAGAATAAGAAGAACACTCCTGAGAGATTGGAAATTAAAAAATTCAATCCTATTCTTAAGAGAATGACCCTTCATAAAGAAATTAAATAGATTTTTCCTTTAAGAAAATCACTAAAAAAATAAGTCATGGCTAAGAAGACCGTAGCAAGTTTACAAACAAGTTCTAAAAGATTGACAAAGGCAATAAAAATGGTTAAGTCACCAAAATCAGGTGCTTACGTTTTTGTTGAGCAAGTAATGGCACCAGAAATGGTTGATGCTTGGATTGCCAAGAAATAAGAAAAATTACTTTTAGTAGTTATTAAGCCCCTTTCCTACGAAAGGGGCTTTTTAATTTTTATATTTGAATAACCATATGATGAACAATGAGCTTATTTAAAAAAATATTTTCTTCTCAAAAAAAGGAAACCTTAGATAAAGGTTTAGAAAAAACAAAATCCAGCTTCTTTTCTAAGTTAGGAAAAGCGGTTGCCGGTAAGTCTAAAGTAGATGATGACGTACTAGATAATCTTGAAGAAGTCTTAGTTTCTTCAGATGTAGGGGTAGATACTACTTTAAAAATTATCAAAAGAATAGAGGCAAGGGTATCGCGCGATAAATATGTGGGTACCGATGAGCTGAATGCTATACTAAGAGAAGAAATAGCAGGTCTATTATCTGAAACCAATACTACAGACGACATAGATCTTCAAATACCTAAAGGCAAAAAACCATATGTAATTATGGTGGTTGGGGTAAACGGGGTTGGTAAAACGACCACTATCGGTAAATTGGCATATCGATTTAAAAACCAAGGATTAAAAGTTGTTTTGGGTGCGGCCGATACATTTAGGGCAGCGGCAATTGATCAATTACAAGTATGGGCAGATCGTGTAGATGTACCTATAGTAAAGCAACAAATGGGTAGTGATCCTGCATCCGTAGCTTTTGATACGTTGAGTTCTGCCGTTACACAAGATGCAGATGTTGTAATTATAGATACCGCAGGTAGATTACATAACAAGGTCAATTTAATGAATGAGCTGACCAAGGTAAAACGTGTAATGCAGAAAGTAGTAGATGACACTCCGCATGAGGTATTGTTGGTACTAGATGGTTCTACGGGTCAAAATGCATTCGAGCAAGCAAAACAATTTACAAAAGCAACCGAGGTAACAGCTTTGGCTATCACAAAATTAGACGGTACTGCTAAAGGCGGTGTGGTTATAGGTATTTCTGATCAGTTTAAAATACCGGTAAAGTATATTGGTGTTGGCGAGGGTATTGAAGATTTACAGGTATTCAATAAACACGAGTTCGTAGATTCATTCTTTAAAATTTAAAATTGAGGCACTACTGGTTCATATTCCCTCTTTTACTATGCACTATTAGTTGGGGGCAAATGAACCACCCAAAAGCTAGTCCGTTTTCTAAGGTCGAGCAAGAAGTAGGGTTGTCAAAGATTACGGTCGAATATTCAAGACCATCTGCAAAGGGTCGTGCGCTGTTTGGTAAGCGTAAAAGTGGCGAATCTGGTTTGGTTCCTTATGGTCGTATATGGCGCGTAGGTGCTAATGAATCTACCAAAATTACATTCAGCAACGATGTTTTAATTGCCGATCAACTACTCTCAAAAGGTACATATGCTTTATATGCTTTTCCAGAAGAGAAGGAGTGGCAAGTTATCTTTCATAATAATACTACACATTGGGGCGATGGTCGCACAAATTACAATCCAGATGAAGATGCTTTACGTATTCTGGTCGTACCTACGCAAACCCTAGATTTTCAAGAAAGTTTTTTGATTTCGTTCGATGGTCTTGATCATAACGGTACAGTAATGAATTTAAATTGGGGTACAACGCAAGTTTCCGTTCCAATGTATTTTGATACCAAGTCCATAATGCAACTGCAGATTGATGAAAAACTAGTTAACTCACCCACAGCACAAACCTATTACGAAATTGCACGATATTATCAAGAGCAAGGTATTTATCAAGACAAAGCCCTTGGGTATGTTGAAAAGTCCATAGAAAAAGCAGGTGATACGTACTATTTTTACAGAGTGAAATCATTGATTTTAGCAGATTTATTAAGATATAATGAAGCTATTACAGCAGCTGAAATATCTTTGAAGTTGGCTGAAATAGAGGGCAAAGATGAATTTGTTCGCCTAAATCTGAATTCTATTAGCAATTGGAAAACCCTTCGCAAAAAAAATAAATAACCGTATGAAAAAGCATCTTTTATTATTAGTCGTCATCATGTTAAGTGCTTGCAAAAATGAGCAAGACACAAAAAAGGAGGAAGTAATTCTTTGGACCCCATATAACGATTCTATAGAAGTTGCTGCGAATACAGACCATGAAAACGGTCGTATGCAGTACAAGTTGATTCAATCGAAGGTGCTAGATAAAAATGAAGTATTTACACCTTTATACGAAGAGGTTTCTAAACTGACAGAAGCAGCATATAAAGAACTGCTTCCAATGATATTGGAACAAGACATTTTGGTTATAAGAAATCATATTAAAGAGGGTAGGTTAACCTATGAAAATCTGGTGCTGTTTTATTTATACCGTATTTATAAATATGAGTTGAATAATGCTACTACTTTAAATACTGTAATTGCTCTTAATAAAGATGTAGTAGCGCAAGCACGAGAACTAGATAAGCAGAACGAAATGGGGGTAACCGCGCAAATTCAACACCCTATATTTGGTATGCCTATTTTGTTGAAAGATAATATTAATACCTTAGGTATGAAAACCACTGCAGGTTCAATTGCGTTAATGGATAATGAAGTAGATGATTCGTTTATCGTTCAGCAATTAAAACATAACGGTGCTTTAATTTTAGGTAAGGTCAATTTAAGTGAATGGGCATATTTTTTATGTTCAGGTTGCCCGGTAGGGTATAGTGCTTATGGTGGTCAAACTCTAAATCCTTACGGGCGAAGAATATTTGAAACAGGCGGTTCTAGTTCCGGTAGTGGTACTTCGGTAGCTGCCAATTATGCCGTTGCTGCTGTAGGTACAGAAACTTCAGGTTCTATTTTATCACCAAGCAGTCAAAATTCTGTCGTAGGTTTAAAACCTACCATTGGGTTATTGAGTAGATCGGGTATTGTGCCTATTTCAAGCACCTTAGATACACCTGGGCCAATGACTAAAAATGTAAAGGACAATGCTATTTTACTTTCGGCCATGCTAGGTCATGATGAGTTAGACTCGGCATCTTTAGAAGATGTTTATCCGGGAATATTATCCTCATACTTACACCCAACACCTTTTTCAGAAATGCGATTAGGGGCTATAAAAGAGTTGATGGAGACCGATAGTATTTATAATCTAACTGTTCAAAATTTAAAAGAAGCAGGCGCAACAATTATCGAATTTACTCCGCCAGAGGTTTCTATGGATGGATTTTTAAGTATTTTGAACATTGATATGCGAAATGATTTAAAGAAATATCTAAAGGAAAATACCGATCCCGAGTTGGTAAAAATTACTTCAATTAAAGATGCGGTGACATTTAATACTGCAGATTCGTTGGTTAGAATACCGTACGGGCAAGCATTGTTTGAAGGTATACTTTCAGATAGTACTACAGGTGAAGAATTAGAAGCAATCAAAGTGAACCTTCAGAAAAACGGTCGTACTTTTTTCGATACAGCGATGAACAAATATAAATTAGATGCAGTTTTATCCATTAATAATTACCACGCTGGGTATGCTGCAGTTGCTAAATATCCTGCTCTGACAATACCTATGGGGTATAAAACAACAGGCGAGCCTATAAGTTTAACCTTTATTGGAAAGCCATATTCAGAAGCTAACCTATTACGTATAGGAAAATCTTATGAAGATAAATTTCCAAAAAGGGTCATATCTGCAGACTATCAGAATTA
>JANQUX010000382.1 GCA_030730545.1 Maribacter sp.
CGGACAGTAAAGTACTCCCATAAACTACTATAAATTCAACGTAAGCCCAAAGCTGACATTAGACGAACTGTTATCTTCTAAAGTAGAATTAAAGTTGATTACGGAGTAATTATAAAGTGCAGAAAAGCTAATTCGTTTTGTTAAAGGCATTTCTGCTTTAAATTGACTTAGAATTCTATGGTTACTTATATTCTTGTACAATGGCTGAAAATAAAAAGTACCGGTAATATCTAAATTGTATTTTTTAAAGTTCTGATTTAAAGAGATATAACTACTATTTCTATGGTTATAAAATTTCTGTTCAGAATCTATAACAGATTCAATTTCATAAATATAAGAGTTACCGAAATAGGCAAGAGATCCATTTTTAGAAAATATTTTTAGACGTAAACCAACACCTAATAAATTTCTTTCGGATATGGTCAGCTTTTGATTATTCTGATTCTGAATAAAGGCTTCAAAACGTACTACTTCAGTTAATTTGTGATTGAACCTGGCGTGTAAAAAATATGAATTCTGAAAATCTTCATCTTTAGAACGTATGAGATTGACATTCCCTATTAAGAAATAAATACTATTAAGATTTTTTGACTTAAACTGCGTTGCAACGTTAGAACTTACTTGAAGTATATATTCACCATTGTTATCGGTATAATTGAATAGTAAATCGCTATTTAAAACAAACCTCAAAGAGTCGGTATGCATGCGTTTAGATTCTATATTCACCAATTGGGCTTTTACGGTAAAACCAATTACAAATATCGAAATACAACAGATAGATTTGATAAAATTCAACGATAGCTTCATGAAAAATGATACTTAATAAGCTTTAGTAAATCCCTTAAAATATAATTTGCAAAACTATTGCTAAATACGTTCTAAGAAAAGCTTTGAGAAATATCAGTTCTTTTTCATCAACTAATGAGATTTGATTTATTCATAATCCATCCATTAAACACCCATAAAAGATGCAAAGTTGATTAAAAATTAAACCCTAAACTAAATACAAATCGATTACCGTCATCACCATGATAAAGTCCTAAATTACCTGTTAGTGCACTAAAAACAGATATCCATATCGATCCACCATAGTCATTATGTCATTTGGTATCATGATCATTGTCTGACCACACGCGACCATAATCAAAACCGGCACTTACACCCATTTGTATAGGTATAAAATTAGTTCTAAACCTAGTGATGCCCACTCTAAGATCTGTACTCTGATAAAATGCAGATGAAAACTTTATCCGGAACAATGCATTGCTTGAAGCATCTTACACACTAGGTCTCAATTCGAATTCAAAATATTTATTTTATCCGAAGAAAGAAATCCCAATTAAAAAACATCCGAAGGTAAAACACCTGGTGCGGAATATGAAAGGCATTCATAATTGAGCAATAGCACTATTTCGATTTGCAATTACATCATAAAAATAGCACTAGCATTTTCAATTTTCATTAGATACGAGAATAAACTTGTAATTTCACTAAGAAAATGCGACTTGCTAATTAGCGAATGAAAAATACCAAATTCTATACTGAGCTAAAGAAGTTTAAAAAACCACTGGTAGATTTACTAGAAAAAGAAGCTGCCTTTACAGATGTGCCAATTTCATGGCATGTGGTCGTTGTTGATATACAAAACTCTACACAAGCAGTACAAGATGGTAAGCATCACCAGGTAAATTTAACAGCTACCGGCAGTATTATATCTGTATTGAATACCGTTCGCAAATTTAAACACTATATAGAGATTCCCTATTTCTTTGGTGGTGATGGTGCAACTTTTTTATTACCAACTGCCCTACTTAACAATGTAATAGAGGTACTAAACAATTATAGCGTACATATTAAGAGAAAAACCAATTTGGTATTAAGGGTAGGCCATGTGTCTGTTGACCATCTTGTATCGAATAATTTTCATCTTAAAATAGCAAAACACCAACTTACAGAAAGGCTGACCATACCCATAATATTGGGCAACGGTTTACACAAAGCTGAAAAGATTATAAAATCGAATTATATAGCACCCACTATCTCAAACTTTAATAAAAGCCTTTTGAACTTAGAAGGTATGGAGTGCAGATGGGAAGAAGTGAACCCAGAGCAAAATCAAGCTAAGGTGGTCTGTTTATTATTAGAGGCCACCGAAAAAGAATTTCAAAGAGACAGCTATAGAGCCATTTTAATGAAGATGGATGATATATTCGGAAGCTTTACAGAGAGGCAACCCATAAAAAGTGAACGCCTTAAACTAGATGCCAGCCTTTATAAAATATGGGAAGAAATGCGCGTAAGACTTGTGGATAAAAATTGGTTCTACTTTATTAAAAACTGGATTCTAACCAATATCGGTCGTGTATATTTTAGCCTCTCTAAAAGCGGAAAACAATACCTAAAACAAGTTGGTCAGTTATCCCATTCGTTTATGTTAGATGGTATGATCAATACCATTTTTACAGCTGAACAAGATAAAATAAATGTGTTTATAGACTATTTAGACCAACTAGAAAGCGAACATAAAATAATCTACGGTATTCATGTTACGCATGCTTCTGTCATGTCTTGTTACGTGTTGGATAGAAAAACCAGCCACTCCCACTTTGTTGATGGTACAGAAGGTGGTTATACATCGGCAGCAAAAATGCTTAAAATAAAAATGAAGGTACTTCGTAACGAAATCTAAGTGCAGCAATTTCCCCTATCTACTCAGAAACAGATTTTTTACGGTCAATTAAACTAATATTAGAGCAAATCTTGCACTGCTCATCTTGCTACCTTGTCATCATTAAGAATATTGAAAAATACACAAGATGATTACAGAAGATAAAAGTATAGATAAATCGAAAACCACAGGAGGTCTACAAAACGAAGTACCTCAGAATAATGGAATATCCCAAAACGAAGACTTAAATGAAACGATAGGTGAGCCTGTAAATAACGGCGGAGTAGCAACGTCTACCTTCGATTTGCATATAGAAAAGCAGTGGTTGGCGGTACGAGATGAATATTTGGCGAATTTTCCTGAAACACAAGATATAGATGATAACGGAGAGCTCGACGGTGTTGAAACCTTAATAAGCGCAATTGCAAAAAGAAGACAAAAATCTGAACAAGAGATTCACGATGAAATTATGAACTGGACCTTAAATAAATAAACATGAAAAATATAGTATACTTTTTAGTCGCCGCATTGGTTATAAGTTGGGTATTAGGTTTCGTTGTATTTAAAGTTATGGGAGCACTAGTTCACCTACTTCTTTTACTAGCAGTAGTACTTTTAATTTACAATTGGTTAAGCAACAAGACCAGTACCTAATAAAATAGTTTTTGGTTAGAACGGTTATAACTTTTTAATGTAGTTAGTAACAAGCACCACAACTTATTACTAGTTTTGCATTTTTAAATAAATAGCATGATTTCAGTAGATAACCTAGCCGTAGAATTCAGTGGCACTACCCTATTTAGTGACGTATCTTTTGTCATAAACCCAACTGATAAAATAGCCCTTATGGGTAAAAACGGAGCGGGTAAATCTACCATGATGAAAATTATCGCTGGTGAGCAAAAAGGCACACGAGGTAATGTTCGTGTACCTAAAGATGCTGTTATCGCGT
>JANQUX010000383.1 GCA_030730545.1 Maribacter sp.
TAGCCAAACTGACCAGTTTTTAGAAGTAGACAGTTTGTTTCCTTCTAAATTCAAGAATTCATTTGCCGGTACATTTTCAGGTAGAATATAACTGCCTTCCGCCTTTAACATAGAAGGGAAAATAATACAGTGAAAAACGATATTATCCTTCCCAATGAAGTGAACTAATTTTGTGTTTTCATCTTTCCAATAAGGTTCCCAATCTTTTCCTTCACGGGCTGCCCATTCTTTGGTAGATGATATATAGCCTATAGGTGCATCAAACCAAACATAAAGTACTTTGCCTTCACCACCTGGTACGGGTACTGGTATGCCCCAATCTAAATCTCTGGTAACGGCTCTTGGTTCTAACCCGCCATCTATCCATGATTTACATTGTCCGTATACATTGGGTTTCCAATCATCTTTATGACCTTTTAAGATCCACTCTCTTAAAAACTCTTCATACCTGTCTAAAGGTAAAAACCAATGTTTTGTTTCTTTAGTTGTAGGTATAGTTCCGGTTATAGTTGATTTCGGATTTATTAAATCAGTAGCATTTAAACTAGACCCACAATTTTCACATTGATCACCATATGCCTCTTCATTACCACATTTTGGGCATGTACCGATTACAAAACGGTCTGCCAAAAATTGCTGAGCTTCCTCATCATATAACTGCGCGGTAGTTTCCTCAATAAAATCACCTTTGTCATAAAGATTTATAAAGAATTCTGAAGCCGTATCGTGATGAACCTGTGCGGATGTTCTTGAATAATTGTCGAACGTTATTCCAAAATCTTCAAAAGACTGCTTAATAATTGCATGGTATTTATCAATAATATCTTTTGGGGTAACGCCCTCTTTTTTAGCTTTCATGGAAATGGCTACGCCATGTTCATCGCTACCACAAACAAAGGCAACATCTTTACCAGTTAATCTTAGGTAACGAGCGTAAATATCTGCTGGCACGTAAACGCCGGCTAAATGACCAATATGAATTGGACCATTTGTATATGGTAATGCGGCAGTAATCGTATATCTAGAGGGTGATTTAATATCGGACATCAAAATAAATTAAGCTACAAAAATACTGAATTTGATGGGAGAATTACTAATTACTTAAGATTAGTAGTAAGCTACTAGATGAAAAATTTAACCGTGTCTAACTATGTCGTTCATGGATATTTTATACTAAAAACATTTAGAAACTGTTATAATGTAAGAAAATACCTATTTATAAACTAAAACATAGATGTTATGGCTGTTGGTAATTCAAGAAAGTTAAAGCTTGATGAAAGCTTAGAGAAATTTAATGCAGGAATAGAAGATGCACAAACAAGTAAAGAAGATGTTGTGCGGCTTTACAAAGACAAGAACCATAGAGTAAAAAAAGAATTGAGGTTTGAGTCTAAAATGAACAAATCGAAATTGGCATAAAATAAAAAGCCCTATTCAATTTAATTGAATAGGGCTTTTTACATAGTGGGAAACAGATTAAACTACCATCACTGATTTACTCATTTTTTGGTTTTGTACATTAATACGATAAATGTACTTACCTGTTGATAGTTGTTCGGGCATGCGCTCTCGTATATTTATTTCGGTAGAACCTTCGAACATCATTTCGTTAAAAACGGTGCCGACTTTCTGACCAAGAATATTAAAAAGTTCAATATCTACATGTGCCGAAAATGGCATCTCTAAGTAGATATGTGGTGTACTATCCGTTGGATAAAAAGGTTTATGAACAACGGCATTCAATAAATCTGGGTTAAAAGGAGTCTCTGCTTGTTCATCAGGGTATACTGGTGGTGTAACTTCACCATCGCTATACGCAATATCAGGAAAAGCTTCTCCACTACAGCTAAAGCCTAAGTCTACCGGTACATATGGTTTGTAGTTCAATAAATGAGCTTCTACCAATGGTACGTCTACACAAAGCCATTCTGCAAGAACAGTGGCGTATAGATCTCTAAAATCCATCGTGTATTCTAGGTTTCCTCGTCCATCTGGATCGTCTAGAGTTGGGTGATCACCTACAAAAGCACTACCATTTAAACCTGATCCAAAAAATAAGGTCGGTGTTGCCTTGCCATGATCGGTACCATTAGATCCATTTTCAAAAATTCGTCTACCGAATTCAGAAAAGGTCATACTCAATACCTTGTCATCTTGTTGTGTAAAGGCAATATCTTCATAGAAGTTGTTTACCGCTACAGATAAATTCGTCATTAACCTAGCATGCGCCTGTGGTTGATTACCATGGGTATCGAAACCACCCATTGAAATCATATATACCTTTGTGCCTAAGTTTCCTTTTATCAGCCTTGCGATAAGGGCCAATTGGCGAGCAAAGCCATTGTCTTGGTATTCGACTTGATTTTGCCCACGTGTATATGCATCGTGTATAATACCAGAATATTCATATGTTGTATTTGCAACTCCTCTTAAAAATTTCAACTGGTCACCGTACATACAGTCGTTGAACAGGGTATCATCTAAACCATATACGACACCAGATTCTGCAATTTCTTCTAGTTGATCAACATTAGAAGTTACAAACGCATAATTGGTTTCATCACCTTGAAAAACTAAACTACCGAACTGACCAATTTGTATGGCAGCTGGTGCAGCTGGCGGATTTACCAAGTAATCTGGATATATGTTTTCAAAGTGTCTACCCATCCATCCGGTATTTAAACCGCTGAATCCTGTAGTTTCTATATCTGTATTTGCAAAAATATCTGAACCTGTAAAGTGCGATAAACTTTGACCTTCATAACCTACACCATGTACAGCCTTAAATTGTCCTTCTTCCCACATAGGGGCCAAAGAGTTCATATAAGATGGTACACCGAATTCATCGGTCAATTTTAAAACCTTACTTTCTGGTATATAGATATTAGGTCTCGCATTGGCATAACTATCATATTGTTGAAGAGGTATAACCGTGCTTAACCCGTCATTACCGCCCGAAAGGCGAATAAGTATTAAAATATTATCT
Organism: Maribacter sp.; assembly: GCA_030730545.1. Lineage (GTDB taxonomy): Bacteria > Bacteroidota > Bacteroidia > Flavobacteriales > Flavobacteriaceae > Maribacter. The sequence goes on from JANQUX010000383.1 coordinate 2,987, forward strand.
GTTTCGGCAGCTGAAATGCCCGCCGATAATGGCGATGGGGCAGAAGCCGATAACATATTTGCACCTAGCATCATTGAGCCTGAGCCCGCAATGCCCATTGCTTGTAAAAAAGAGCGTCTGCTCCAAGTTTTATGTTCTTCATCATGGCCTTCGTGTTGTAGACCTTTAAATGGGGAGTGGTGTGTATTGCACATAAGAGTAGGTGTTATTTTAATTGAAACTCAGGTTGTCTAGCTAAATATTGATACAGAAGGTATACTTGAAACGGACCTTGTTGCCAAGTTGCCAACGTCCAAGATTCTTGATTACCACCATCGTAGTAAACATCTTCTACATCACTTCTGAATATAGCAAATGCCTTTGCATATTCTTCTTCATTTAGAAGTCCCTTAGTTAAAACGAAATCGATTATAAGTCTAGCAACCTCGTCGGGGTTTGAACTTGTTAAACCTGCATTACCTGATATTTCTAATCCGAAGGTTCTAAATTGCTCATTATCGGCCATATAGAATTCTTCTAATATGCTTTCAATGGTAAGCCATCGCCCGATCATAAAATTGGTATTGATCCAAGACCTGTCTCGTTGCCAACCGGCCACATCAAAAGGGTCAAAAATTTCTTG
>JANQUX010000384.1:0-2511 GCA_030730545.1 Maribacter sp.
AAAGTTTTTTAACCAATCACTAACTGCATGATTTACCGACGGTTAGAAATAACGACAATACGAAAAAAGTTAACCATATGTATTACAGCTACTTATAGAATATGCTATCCGTAGATTATTAAATATCAACATATTAAACGAATCATTCTTTACATCAAGAAAAGAAATTCCACACTAAACCAAATCGTATTACAAAATCACGATACGGATAATTAGGTGCGGCGTAATAGTCATACCCAGAAAAAGAGGCATTAAAGTGCTCTGCTTTCAGGTAAATTCTTGTTTGTTTAATTCTGGCATTGATAAAGAAATCCAATAAAGGATACCCGCCCAACTCTTCTTTATTCTGTACATAGAACTCACCAAGGACAGGATTATAACCATTCATATTATAACTGGAGAAATATTTAAACGTAATACCTGTTTGCAAGTACATCGCTTTCTTAAATACATCTGATGAAAAATACAATGTATTACGGGTTACCAATTGAGGCACATTCAATACTTGAGTGTCTTGTGTAACATTTTGATACATTACCGTATTGTTCAAAGCAAACATGCCTACCTTAAACTCTTTTTCGTATTTAACCTTTAAATGAGAAACAGTATTACCTTCTTGTAAGGGTTTGATAAAGGCATTATCTAATCCATCAGTAATTTGTTCATCTGATACAGGAGAAAAGTACGTATAGTTGTCAAGATTACTATACTTCACCATTACATTACCCCAGGTCTTAGATAATAGCTCCCCTTTTAGACTGCTTATTCGTTCTTTCTCGAACACATTACTATTATTCCAATTATAATTAAGGTATTCGCTTTGGTATAACAAGTAATTGAAATTCGGTAACCTTGAAGATGTATGTAAAGAGAATTTCAATTTGTTATTCTCGTTGATACTGTATGATGCCGATGCATTAAAAAGATTACCTGCTAGCTCACCAGAAAGATTATATTTTAAATCAGCATTGAAATCAAATTCACCTATCCTCTTTTCATACTTAGCCCCGATTCCGATTTCAGTTCCATTTAACCTGTTAGGTATTACGGTACCATCTGCCTCTATAAACTGACTATTGAAATAGTAATCATAATTATAGATGTTTATACCTCCTGTTAATCTACCCAAGGTTCTATTATAAAATTCAGCATTAACTTCATTATAGAACGTTTTCAAAACTGCCTTATCATTTATAGTACTCAAAATAGCATCACCAAATAAGGTATCGCTGGCTGTCTGTAAAAATTGAAAATATTTTGTCTCATAATCAAAACTATGACCAATTGATAATGAAGTTTTTTCAAATCGGGTAGAATCTAATTGTTTTCTAACCAATTTGTAGGTATGATCTAAATAATACCTTTTACCTAAAATTTTATTGTCTGCATCATCCAAATACACATCTACTCTTGGCCTATTAATAAAATCTTCATCACCTGATTCAAATTGCGCCTCTTTATCTACTAAACCTCCATTTTCTTCAGACGAAATATTTTGGGCGGCTATATGGGCCCTTAGGGCGTATCTTCCATTCTTTGATAAGTAATTAGTCGTAGTTATAAAATTACCAGACTCTATTTGGCTATCATTATATTTACCAAATGAGCGAAAACCAATATAACCAATAGAAAAATTTAATCTTCTAGATGTATTAAATGCCAAGTTAGCATCTAGTAACTGCCCTTCTTCTAATGTTGTTTTAAAGAACAGCTCGGTCATTGGCGTAGCAACGTTATAGTAGTTGATCTGCTCTTTTTCTAAATACTTACGGTCTTTAGCAATAGCACCTAAATTTGGATAACTAGTTACCCTTTCAAAATTTACACCCAATTCATTATATGCCTGACCGATATTGGAAAATGACATTAATTCAAAATCATCTTCTCGCAGGTAATTATACCTATACTCTTTTTGAATAGTCAGTGTAGTATCTAAATAGGTGGTGTCTCTTGCAAAAGAAATAATCTTATAATCCTCTATTGTCAAAGTAATAGAATCATTTTGCAGTTTGTCTTTTGGATTTATTGGCTTGGTCTTTTTACCCAGAGGAATCGAATCTCTCTCTTTTTCAGACTTTTCAATTACATCTTGACCTAAAACAATCGAAGAAGTTAAACACAATAAAACTAGAATTATATATTTCATGAAGCATTGTTACCCTTGCAAAGTTAATTTTTTTGTTGCTAAGTAAATGTGAAAGTTTAGCACAAAAAAAAACTCCTATAATTAAATAGGAGCTTTTAATAAAATTAAAACATAGCCGAGTTAAATCTATAAGTGCAACACATCTATATTTTAGTTCTTCTATTAGATTTTTATAGTTAAATTTTCTAATGGATCTGTAAATTAGTAATCTGTCTACTTCTTTTACTCTTTCGTTAGGGACTTTTCTAAGGTCAGTTTTCTTTGGGAAGAACCTTCGAATAATACCGATACGATTTTTTAAAGTTCCTTTATCCTGATATGTTTAAGGTCTTGAAAAATAGGTCTCTCGATTCCCTACGTAACGC
>JANQUX010000384.1:2521-3603 GCA_030730545.1 Maribacter sp.
TTGCACTCAATGATTAAATTACCCGTTTTATTTCAAACTCTTTTCATTGTCATTTGTAATCGTTTTGATTCAAGAGCTGTTAAAACGTGGTAGTCTTTTGATGATTTTACTATTTATTTCATCTACATTCTTACTTTCCAGTTTTTCAATCATGGTAACTAAAGTGGTTCTATCTGTCATCACTAATAATGCTTATATATGATTGCACCCCATCATCAAATCAACTTCTATGTAACCTATCTTTCATCTATCACTGACAACCTCTGGTCGTTTATCGATACCGGCTCGATGTTTTATAGCGCATCGGCTGTCATGTTAGTTTACTTGTTCTTGTCTTCTGGAACTATGCCGGAGTTCTTTATAGAGTTTTTTGTATCTATCGTGCTTTCTAAGATTACTGAACTTGACCAGATATATTCATTAATAAATGGTTTCGTGACCAACACAATGCCCACCATCTTTAATCAGTCGTTTGGATATCAGTTCAGAACTCCTTTTCTCAAACGTTATAAGGCTTGCAATACGCTCTTTAAGTGCTTGGTCCAACAATATTCGTTTGGTTTTTAAGGTATGCCTATCATCTGTTTTTTGTTGGGTGCGCCTCCCTATATAGCTAAAAAGCGCACCATACTAGGTTAGGTGTATTACGTTTCGGCTTTCGAGAGATGTTGCTTCTGTACACATAACCAATCGGCAATTTCTAAGTGTTGGACCAACTTTAAATAAACTCTCAATTTGATATCTTTGAACCAAGGTCAATTATTTGTATTTTTTCATGCAAGATCAATATAATTATTGAACCTAAAATACATGGGGCTAACCTCAAGTATTTTAAACTTACCTGTCGCACTTATTACGTGAACTTTGTAATATTCAAAAATCAATATTTTAAGTTAAAAACATCATAATGCTTCTTAAATACTACCACAACACTAACGAAACAGGCACCGATGAGGCTGGAAGAGGTTGTTTAGCAGGACCTGTTACCGCAGCAGCGATCATTTTACCTGAATCTTTCGAAAACACCATTTTAACAGATTCAAAGCTTTTATCTGAGCGTAAAAGAGAACTTCTAGAACCAC
>JANQUX010000385.1:0-987 GCA_030730545.1 Maribacter sp.
GGGTTATAGATCATAGCACTACTACCCTTGAAGCATCTTCAAATAGTGGCGGGGCATACAATAAAGGGGGAGATTTAATCTACAGATTTGGAAACCCTACAGCTTACAAAAATCTAATTGGAGAAAGGTTATTTAATAATAATCATTTTCCTAATTTATTAGATGGCGAGGATGAAGGAAAAATGCTTATCTACTCTAATGGCGCCGAACTAAATCAATCTACAGTCTACGAAATAAGATTACCAAATGAATTTACTTTAGAACCTAATACAAATAATGAACCTGAAATTATTTGGCAATTTACTGACCCTGAATTATACTCACCAAGGGTTTCTGGTGCAGTAAAATTACCCAATGGAAATGTTTTAATTTCTGAAGGAGATTTTGGACTTTGGGAAGTTACCCAAACCAAAGAAGTAGTTTGGAAGATGCAGGGAGATGGATTTTATTGGAGAGCTTATAGTTTCAGCATAGATGATCCTGCAATTTTAGATCTACTACAATAATTATATCTAAAATATATTTTGATAAATTATTGACTTAAATATTATATACTTTATAATATTCCATCCTATTAATTAGTAAAAAATCATAAAAAAGTTCCCAACTTATAAGTAAATTTCATGAACCAATATCAATGACAATGAAGAATTTTTTTTTAACGATTACTGTATTATTATTTTGTCAAATTTGCCAATCGCAAAATTTAAGTACAGCCCCAACCTCTGAAGCTGATATGTTTAGTAACGCCAGAGGTGGTAGTCCTATGTTAAATTTGGTAATGATGGATCTAAGAAATAATCAACAACAAAAAGATCTGGGCGAAGTCGTAGGATCCCCGTACTCGACTCCAAATTTTATAAAAAGCTCATTGTATTACGGTGAAGAATCTCAAGGCGAGTATTATGTTCGATATAATGCCCTAAACAGTATAATAGAAATTAAAAAAACTTCATCTGCCGAAGAAGAGCCAAAACAACTTTATGC
>JANQUX010000385.1:997-1737 GCA_030730545.1 Maribacter sp.
TTCACCACTTACATAAATAAAAAAAATGAAACTAAGAACGGTTATCTTTCTCTTATTTATGACGGAAAAAAATACAAGCTTTATCACAGGTTAGCCGTTAAATACGCTGAAGGAAAAGCTGCAGCCAATTCTATGGTATCAGATATACCAAGTAGATTTGCTCACTTTGAAGAATATTACTTTCAACAAGAAGGTGTTAATAGAATAGATTTCCTTCCGTCACAAAATGGTAAATTCTTAAAACAATTTGAAAAAGAAGTACGAGAGCAACTTAAAACTTTCATTCAGGAAAAAAACATTAACTTAGGTAACGAAGATGATTTAACTCAAACTTTTGAATTCTTAAATACTCTATAGTTATGAAAAAAATTATTCTATTTCAACTTTTAATACTTTTTGGCGTATTTATAGGTAGTGCACAAGTATTTGGTGAAGCACCAGGAGCCGGAACTTCAGCAGAAAGCAACATTTATTCTAATTTTCAAAAGAAAACTCCGATGATGCAAGAATTGTTTCAGAAGATTAGAAATAGTAGTTCTGAAATAAAATATGATTTAGGAGAAACAATTGGATCGCCATTTGAAAATAAAGAGTATAAAAATGCAAAAGTTCTTTATGATGGAGAGTTCTTAGGTGATTTTTATTATCGGTTCAATGCCTATAATCAAGAAATTGAATTAAAAAAAACAAACTTATCAGAAGAAAAAATACAAGCGCTAATAAAACACCCAAAAGTGACT
>JANQUX010000385.1:1747-3593 GCA_030730545.1 Maribacter sp.
GATGAAAGTTACGTTTATAGATTTATGCAAACGCAGAACAAAAAAACTGAAGAAGGTTATTTAAAATTATTTTACGAAGGTGAAAGCTACAAATTATATGAAAGGTATTTTGTAAAATTTAAAGAAGGTAAACCTGCAGAAAATTCTATGGTTACAGCAATTTCAAGTAAATTTTCAGGTTATACCGAATATTATTATGGAAAAAGCGATAATAATATTATTAGTGAAATTCCCGCGAAGCAATCTAAGTTTTTAAAAATATTACCTAAAAAACAAACTGATAAAATTAAAGATTACATTGAATCAAATGATATTGATTTAACCAATAAGAATGACTTATCAGCTATATATAGTTTAATGGAGAATTAAATTTTATTTAATAATGTTAAAGAATTAAAACCGCCCAACAAATGTTGGGCGGTTTTTATTTACCTTTGCCCCATGCAAAAAACCACTCAAATTTATGGCTTAAGAGCCATTATAGAAGCTGTCAATTCAAACGAAGAGATAGATAAGGTATTTCTACAAAAAGGTCTTAAAGGCGACCTTATGAAAGAACTGGAAAGTTTATTGCGTCGTAATGAAATCAATATGGTCTATGTACCTATTGAAAAATTAAACAGGCTTACCAAAAGTAACCATCAAGGTGCTGTTGCCAACATCTCCCCTATCGAATTTCACACACTTGAAGATTTAGTTGAGAAAGCGAATGAAAAAGAAGGTCCGGCTTTATTTTTATTATTAGATCAATTATCTGACGTACGTAATTTCGGTGCTATCATTAGAACTGCCGAATGTACTGGTGTCGATGGTATTATTGTTCAAAAGAAAGGTGCCGCTCCTGTAACGGCAGATACCATTAAAACTTCAGCTGGTGCCGCATATAGAGTGCCAATTGCAAAGGTTGATCATTTAAAAGATGCCGTTTTCTATTTACAGGCATCGGGTATTAAAATTGTATCGGCTACCGAAAAAACAGATGATTCTGTGTATGATGTACCCTTTACCGATTCTATTGCAATAGTAATGGGTGCGGAAGATCGTGGTATTACACCTTCTATTTTGAAAGCTTCTGATTATAGAGCGAAATTGCCGCTACTTGGTGAAATAGAATCATTGAACGTATCGGTTGCTTGTGCTGTATTCTTGTACGAAGCAGTTCGCCAACGTTTGTAATTCAACATTACATTTCAGATTCATTTTCAGAATTTTCTTTAAAGATGTAGTTAATTTTTAAACTATTATCTTCATCGATATCTTGCTCCGTGGATAATTCCCTAAAGTTTCCGTGTTCGTCAAAGTGTCTCAGAAAAAGGTCATCATCCTCATTAAAACCTTCTTTTTCCCATTCATATTTCTTTGTTGGTGGTATGCGTGCTTTTACGACCTTAGCTAAAAACAATCCGGTTAAGAAGCCACCTAAATGTCCTTCCCACGACATTCCTTCTTTTACCGGGAATATATACCAGAGCATGCTTCCGTATATAAAAACAACAATCAGCGACAGGGCTACCAATCTAAAGTAAGAGCTAAATATCCCCTTGAAAAAAATAAAACTTGCCAGCACATAAATGAGTCCGCTTGCACCAATGTGGTAAGATGTCCGACCAATCATCCATGTTAAAAATCCTGATAACAGTATTCCATATAAAACCACCTTCCACGCAACATCTCTATAAAAATACCATAAGGCGGCGAGTAAGATTGCTAAAGAAATCGTATTGTTATATAAGTGTTCTAGGGATCCATGAATGAGCGGACTCAATACAACACCACGTAAGCCAAGCGCCGTTCTGGGCATTACTCCCATCTCGTTAAAATTAACACCCATAGCTATTTCTAGCCA
>JANQUX010000386.1 GCA_030730545.1 Maribacter sp.
TACTGGATTCGAACCAGTGACCCCCTGCTTGTAAGGCAGGTGCTCTGAACCAACTGAGCTAAGAGCCCCAAAAGGAGTGCAAATATATAATACTTTTACATTCCACAAAAGAAAAATCAATAAAAATTTAAAGAACTTCTGCTACTACAAAATTACTGCCGCCAACATAAATGAAATCATTCTTTTTAGCGTGTTTTTTCGCCGATTTAAATGCCTTATTTACAGACTTATAAACCTCACCTTTAAAATTGAGGTCATAAAATAGCTTTGCCAAAATATTTTCATCCAACCCCCTAAATATTTTCGGTTTGCAAAAATAATAGGTTGCGTTTTTAGGAAATAAAGGTATAATTTGGCTAATATCTTTGTCTTTTACGAAACCTACTACTATATGAAGATTTTCATATTGCTCGGATTTTAGTTGGTCTAAAACTATAGTTATACCTTCTTTATTATGGGCTGTATCACAAATTATAGTTGGTTCTTCTCCAATTTGTTGCCAACGCCCCATCAATTTGGTATTATCAATTACTCGCTTTAATCCTAAAACAATATCGTTTTCTTCAACTTTGAAATTAGACAATACGTTTAAAGTCGCTAAAACACCTTTTATATTTTTCTTTTGATAAGAACCTAATAATCCAATTTCATAAGGTGGATACTCATTATCTTCTGCAAATATTATAGGTGCATTTACCTCTTTCGCTTTTGCCTTAAATACTGGCGCTGTCTCATCATTATATTCACTTATAACCACAGGCACATGAGACTTTATAATACCAGCTTTCTCTTTGGCTATTAGTGGAATGGTACGACCAAGCATATCAACATGGTCTAAGCCAATATTTGTAATTAAAGCAACCTCTGGTAAAATAATATTGGTAGAATCAAGCCTACCGCCTAAACCAACCTCTATTACCGCTATATCTACTTTCTCTAATTCAAAATATGAGAACGCCATACCTACTGTCATTTCAAAAAATGAAAGTTTGTTAGAAACAAAATAAGATTGATTTTGAGCGATAAAATCTACTACCCAACTCTTTTCTATTTTTTTTCCATTAACACGAATTCGCTCTCTAAAATCTTTTAAATGAGGTGAAGTATAAAGTCCGACCTTATAGCCTGCTTCTTGCAAAACAGACGCTAGTAAATGACTGCTTGAGCCTTTACCGTTAGTACCGGCAACATGAATGCTCTTAAATTTTGTATGAGGATTATCTAAATGTTCGGCAAATGAGGTAATGCCATCTAGTTTCGAATTAAAGGCTACTTTACCTTTATTCTGATACATTGGAAGTTGTGCAAACATCCAATCTAATGTTTCTTTATAGGTCACTCTCCAAGCTTAAAGTTAACAACTACGAAACCAACTTGTTGATTTGGGGCATTGCTATCTAAATTCCATTTATGCATGAATGCCGTCTTTTTAGCTGGTTCTAGTAAACACTTGCTATTGTTTGTAGTACCACGAACACCTGGCTCAGCACTAATTACTTTTCCATTTCTATCAACAACAATTTTCACTACTACTCTACCAGATTCATTGCATTCTTGCTGCACTTTTCCCTTATTAACTAACGAACGGCCATTTAATCCGTATCCGCCAGTTCCACTTCCGCTACCAGGACTTCCATAATAACTAGTTGCGTAAGGGTCACCATCTGGTTGACCTTTATCTCCTGCTTTGTTATCATCACCTTCACTACCCGATGCTGTACCGTCAGACTTATTGAGTCCGCCCATCATAGCATCTAAGGCTTTCTTTTTAGCTTCTTGTTCTTGGCGAGCCTTATCTTCAGCATCTTTCTTTTGTTTTGCAATTTTAGCTGCCTCTGCCTTTTTCTTATTTTCAACTGCTTCTGCCTTTCTTTTGGCATCTGCAGCTGCCTCATCAGCCTTTCTTTTAGCTTCTTTAGCTTGATTAATTTTTATTGCCTCTTCGTTTTCTTTAGTCAATAATTTTTCTGCCGGGGCCTCCTTCTCAGCCGTTGCTTCCTCTACTTCTTCTTCAGGCAATTCAACAGCCTCTTCCACCTCTTGTTTTGTAGGTTCTACTGGCGGAGTATCTAATGGCTCTGATTGTATTTTTTCTTTTGGCTGCACTTTACCGCTGCCAAATTCCATAGTTCCAAAATTGACCGAAATTCCATTCTCTTCTGGCGGATCCATGTATGTTAGACCAATATAAAATAAAACCAATAACAGTGTACTTAACAACAATGTGGTAAGTGTCAATGATTTCTTTTTATGTTTTGTGTCTAAAAATGCCATTAGTTGGGGCGTACCGCTAAAATAACTTTATAATTGTTTCTGTTCGCGATATCCATAACATTTACGGCTTCTTTAATCGCGACACTTTCTTCTGCTCTTAAAATTATAGTAGGATTATCTTGACCTGCTAATGCCTTCTTAAGCTCTATCTCAATATATTCTCCATTGATACGTTCATCATTAACAAAGTATTGAAGATTCTTATCGATGCTGACCGAAACGTTCTGGGTATTTGTAGATTTTCCTTTTGCCTTCGGCAGCAACAAATCTAAGGCGTTCGGTGAATTAGCCGTTAGCATGAAGAATATCAACAACAAGAATACAATATCTGTCATTGAAGACATGCTAAAGTCTGGACTGACTTTATTTCTTCCTTTTAATTTCATATTATAAAATTAAAGAGGTTCGTTTAATAGATCTAAGAATTCTACCGCGTTAGCTTCCATTTTATGAACAACCTTATCGGTTCTATTCACCAAATGGTTATACCCAACGTAAGCTATAATACCTACTATTAGACCCGCTACCGTCGTAGTCATCGCAGTATAAATACCTGAAGCCAAAGACCCCATCTCTGCTTGACCACCACTACTGGCCATTTCATGAAAGGCAAGTATCATACCTATTACAGTACCTAAAAAACCAATCATTGGTGCCGCACCTGCTACCGTAGCAAGTATACTTACATTTTTCTCTAGCTTGTATACCTCTAAAGTACCAGCATTTTCAATTGCGGTATTTATATCGTCTAATGGCTTACCAATTCTAGATACACCTTTCTCGGTCAATCTAGCTACGGGCGAATCAGTTTGCGCACAAAGAAGTTTTGCCGCATCTAATTTACCTGAAGTAACATAATCACGAATTTGATTCATGAAATTCTTATCTATTTTAGATGCCGCATTTACAGCAAGCAATCGCTCAAAATAGATATATAACGCTACACCTAACATTATAAATAGTACCGAAATAATGATGACACTACCTGTACCCCCATTAAATATTAAATCTATAACCGAAAGAGTTTTCTCTTCAGACAATAATTCGTCGCTCGCATTTTGAGCCAAATCCTGGAATAATAACATAGTATTCTTTAAGTATTGAATTTGCCTTTATAACGATGAATTGCGAATTAAATTATACGTTAAGTACAAAATCTCTTAACAATATAAAAACTATGGCTCCACTAATAAATCCTGCGAATGCCAACCATGCAATCTTTTTAAGATACCAGAAAAAATCAATTTTTTCCATACCCATAGCAACAACACCTGCTGCCGAACCAATAATCAACATACTACCACCTGTACCAGCAG
>JANQUX010000387.1 GCA_030730545.1 Maribacter sp.
TATCGTAATACCCAACTCTTTTTTAAACACCTAAGCTTTCGGCATTGGTTATTTCTACATGGTGAATGTAATTTCTGTTCCACAATGGCTCGAATATACTATTGGCAAAACGCGTTACCAATAAGTTCTGTACAGTTTCCTTTCCTAAATAATGGTCAATTCTAAATATTTGACCTTCTTTAAAATAGGTATGTAAGCCTTCGTTTAATTCTTTGGCAGATTCTAGACTATAACCAAATGGTTTTTCAACTATAATTCTCCTCCAACCGGTAGTCTCTTCATTCAACCCTTGATCAGACAAATTCTTTGCAATTGGCTCATATAAACTTGGCGGCGTAGATAAGTAGAACATATGGTTACCTGCAGTACCATATTTCTGATCTAAATCTGATATACGCTTTTCTAAACGTTCGTAAGAAGTGTCGTAATCGGAACCTAAATCTTCGTAAAAAAGTTTGTCAGCAAATTTTTGAATATAATCTGCATCAAATTCTTTTCGTTCTTTTTCTAAATAAGGACTTTCTAAAACTACCTTACTCCTAAATTTTAAATCGCCCAAATCACTTCTACTAACACCAAGAACCACAAAATTATCAGGAAGGTCATTTCCTTTATATAAATTGAATATTGCTGGTATCAATTTTCTTGCTGTTAAATCTCCAGATGCCCCAAAAATTACGAGCATTTGATTTTCTGTCTTCTTCATTATCGGTTGATATTCTTTATTATTCAAATATCTTAAAAAGTAAGCCATTAACAGTCTTCTTTAAGAGGGAATTTGGAATTAAAGTCAATATTTTAAATTATTTTTGATAGACAATATGTTATGCCCATATATTAAGTATGGTTACATATTAATGAGGTGTAATTTAAAAACATTCTATTTATGTATGATTTTGGTTTAGTAGGTCTTGGAGTAATGGGACAGAATTTTATACTCAATGTAGCAGACAATGGATTTTCTGCTTACGGGTATGATTTGGATGAAGAAAAGGTAGAGGCTTTAAAGACTTTAGGCGGAGATTTAGAAAAAGTAAGTGCCTCGAGCAATATAAAAACATTCGTTAAAAATTTAAAACAGCCGCGTAAGATAATGTTACTGGTACCTGCTGGTAAAATAGTAGATGCTGTTATAGAATCATTATTACCGCATATTGACAAAGGTGATATTATTATTGACGGTGGAAATTCTTTTTTTACCGATACCGACAGAAGAGAAGCACAATTACAAACAAGAGCAATAAACTTTTTTGGTGCAGGAGTTTCTGGCGGTGCAAAAGGTGCTCGAAAAGGACCAAGCATTATGCCTGGCGGCTCAAAATCTGCCTACCAACATATTAAACCGATTTTCGAAGCGGTTTCTGCGAAATACAATGGAGAACCTTGTGTGGCTTATTTAGGTCCTAAATCTGCCGGGAACTATGTAAAAATGGTACACAATGGTATTGAGTACGGATTGATGCAGTTGACTTCTGAAATATACGATGTTCTTAAAAAAGGTGGCGATTATAACAATGATGAGCTACATAGCACTTTTGCAAAATGGAACGAAGGTAGATTACAATCGTTTTTAGTAGAAATTACTTCTGAAATATTCGAGCAAGAAGATGACTTGGTAAAAGGTCGCTTGGTAGATCAAATATTGGATAAAGCAAAACAAAAAGGTACTGGTAAATGGACAAGCCAAAACGCGATGGATCTTGGTATACCTGTACCATCGATCGATGTGGCCGTTAGTATGCGAGAACTTTCTGCTTTAAAAGAAGAAAGAGTTAAAGCTGATGCCCTATATGATAGACCAAAGGTTGCCCATATGGATAAAGAGAAGTTAGAATCACTTACTGAAAAAGCGTTATACTTTTCATTCATTATTACCTACTCTCAAGGGTTACACCAATTGGCAGATGCATCGAAAGTATATGGTTACGATTTAGATATATCGGTCATCGCAAAAATATGGAGAGCCGGTTGTATCATTCGCGCAGGATTGTTGGCTGATATCACCGAAGCTTTTAAAGCCGAACCGACATTACCGAACCTATTACTTTCTCCGAATTTTGTTAGTAAAGTTAAAGACACCGTAGGTGCTGCAAGAGAATTGGTTGCTTTTGGCGCACAAAACGGAATACCTTTACCTGGCTTATCAAATTCACTAACTTATTTTGATGCATACACGTCAAGTAAACTACCTTTGAACTTAATTCAAGCCCAACGCGATTATTTTGGTTCTCATACTTATGAGCGTCTCGATCGTGAAGGTATTTTTCATACAGAGTGGGAAGATTAAAAATCAACATTTGAAAAAAATAAAAACTGTTTTAAATCGTATTTGCCTTTCATTGGTTATTGCAGCCACAATTGTTTCTTGTAAAGAAGTTTCAAAAGAAGAAATTCCGGTTGAAGTTCTAGATAACCATACATTAGACAGAAAGGCAAATGCGGTTTTAATAGATTCTCTAGTGAGGCAAGTTTATGTACCAATATATTCTGACATTTACAATCAGACGAGAGATACAAGAACTTTGCTTACCGCAACTTTAAGCATCAGAAATACGAGTTTAAAAGACAGCTTGTTCGTTAGTAAAATCGATTACTATAATACCGAAGGCGATTTGGTACGAAGCTATATCGATTCCCCTATTTATCTAACACCGATGGAATCTATTGATTACGTTATTGAACAACAAGATACATCTGGCGGTAGCGGGGCAAATTTTTTGATTGATTGGTATTCAAAAAAACAACTGAATCCGTTGTTTCAAGCAGTTATGGTTGGTGGTCTAGGAGCTCAAGCTTTTTCTTTTACTACAGAAGGTCTTGAGATAATTGAATAACCTGTTAGATTACTTGAGTTACCACCAGTAATTTAGAGTCTAAAATTCATACTGCATTTATGTATTCTATTTACGTTATTGAATTATCTAAAAAAGTATTCACCGAAAATAGAAAGTTTAGAGAAGCAAATCCGCAATTCAACGGTGTGCTAGAATGTCTTTATGTTGGCATGACAAGTAAAACCCCTAAAGAGCGATTTGACCAACACAAAAATGGGTCTCTGAGCAAAAAGGGGCATAATCTATCATCCAAAATTGTACAGAAATATGGCTTGTATTTACGTGGCAGCCTATTTAATCATATCGACCCCATTAAAACCAAAGCCGGAGCTTTAAGAATGGAAGAGAAATTGGCACTTGAACTTAGACGTAAAAAATATGCGGTGTGGTTTAATTGATTTCTCTTATTTAGGTAATGGAGTAACTGCATCTAAAAGTTCATCTTCCATTCCGTAATATTTAAGTGCAAACCCAAATGCTACGACAGATAAAATTATGCCAATCAGAAATATGGTATATGTCCACCTTAACAGTCTATACTTTTCTTGCAATACCTTACCCAAGTAATACAAGTCCATACTCAACGAATCATAAATAGATTCTTTGTTCTTTATAATAGCTCTTAATTTAGATTTAAAGTCGCTTAACTCCATCGAGTGAAAATTTCCGAAGAACAAGAAATTTGTATCCTTCGCTTTAATTTCATCATCTACCACATCGTTATTGGTAACCTTTGGGCGCGTAGCG
>JANQUX010000388.1:0-7248 GCA_030730545.1 Maribacter sp.
TTATTTGATTGATGAGGATTTTGATGGTACTGTCGATTATCAGATTGAGAATCCAGATTTTTCATATGTTCAGTTTAGATCAAATTTGGTGCTTAGATGGGAATATGTGCCTGGTTCAGAAATCTTTTTAGTTTGGTCGCAAGGTGTAGTAGGGGCAGGAAACCCTAGTGAAACATTAGGTAAAAATTTAGATCAACAAATTTTGGGTCAGAAGAAAGATAATACGTTTTTATTGAAAGCAACGTATCGGTTTATACTGTAAGTACTTGTTTTTTAAAGATCACTGTTTGATTAGAAATGAAATAATAAGTTGATTTGTTCGTTTTTATGGGTGTACAACAAAAAAACTAAAACAATGTATAAACATATTTTACTTAGTCTAGCAATGGCATTCGCCTTAGTATCTTGTAGCTCAGACAAAGAAGATTCCACATCTGAAGACGAAATTAATAGCACTGCTATTTTAGGCACTTGGGTTGCTACTGAACTTATAATCGATAATGAAACCGCTAGTGATGACGTTAAGTTTGGCAAACAAATTTTAGATTTCCTATCTAATAAAGATTGCTATATTATTACATTACAATTTAATGAGGATCTAAGTGCTACAGCTTCTAATTCTGCTAATTATGTAGAAGTTAATGCTACGGCAGATGGTTTAGATATACCTTGCCCAACAGAGACAGATACAAATGAAAGTACCTATGTCTTTGACGGAAAAACCGTAACTACGATTGATGAAAATGGCGAAGAGTTAGTTATTGGCGTAACCATTGAAGGAAATGTTATGACTGTTGATGCAGCAGATCTTGATATTCCTAATTTCTCTGAAGACGGACAATTGATTTTTGTG
Source organism: Maribacter sp. (assembly GCA_030730545.1). Classification (GTDB taxonomy): domain Bacteria; phylum Bacteroidota; class Bacteroidia; order Flavobacteriales; family Flavobacteriaceae; genus Maribacter. The sequence continues at coordinate 854 of JANQUX010000388.1, forward strand.
AAGCGATAAACAAGCTTAAATTATATTCAAAGAATTGACCCTTACATTTATTGTGAGGGTTTTTTATTGCTTATAAAATTTAGCTTTTACATTTTGATGTTCAGATTGTATGGTAATCATATACAAGCCTTTCTCAAGATTAAAAACGGGTATGTTAAGCGAGTTTCTTTTAATGTCCCATTGGTGGTAGATAATTTGGGTTCCGTAGCTATCTCTAATGCTTATAGCCGCATTCGAATCATTTTTAAGTCCTAAGACATTAATAACATTCGTTGCAGGGTTAGGAAACACTTTTACAGTACTTTCTGCATCTTGAGCGCACAAAGTTGTTGCGCTAAAAATGAAGAAAAGTGATATAAGAAAAAGACGTTTCATAAAATATAGCGTACCTCATAGTAGAAGTACGCTATATGCTAACGTTTTAAAAATACGTTTTCGTCTCCCTTTAAATAAACTTTAACAAAGCTTGAATTAATGCGCGACCAGCCAATTCTCACCCAAGCCAACTTCAACATCTAAAGGAACTGCAATTTTATATGCATTTTCCATTTCAGACTTAATTAGTATTTGTAATTCTTCCAATTCTGGCTTGTAAATATCGAACACCAATTCATCATGTACTTGTAAAAGCATTTTAGACTTGTAATTGCCTTTTTCTAGTTTGTTGTGAATATTGATCATGGCGATTTTTATGATATCTGCAGCACTACCTTGTATAGGTGCGTTTACGGCATTTCGCTCTGCAGCGCCACGAACAATGGCGTTACTACCATTGATATCTTTTAAATATCTTCTTCTTCCTAAAACGGTTTGTACATAGCCATTATCACGAGCAAAATCTACTTGCTCGCTCATGTAATTTCTTAATTTAGGGTAGGTCTTATAATACGTATCTATTAGCTCTTTTGCTTCTGAACGTGATAAGTCTGTTTGGTTACTTAGGCCAAAAGCAGAAACACCATAGATAATACCAAAGTTTACGGTCTTGGCATTACTACGTTGTTCTCTAGTTACTTCTTCTAACGGAACATTAAATACTTTTGATGCCGTAGAAGCGTGAATATCCTCTCCGTTTTTAAAAGCTTCTATCATGGTGGTTTCTTCACTTAACGCTGCAATAATACGTAGCTCTATTTGCGAATAATCTGCCGCTAACAAAGTGTAATTCTCATCTCTTGGTATAAAAGCTTTTCTTACTTGTCTACCACGCTCTGTTCTAATGGGTATGTTCTGTAAATTCGGATTGTTACTACTTAAACGACCTGTTGCGGCAACGGTTTGCATATAATCTGTGTGCACTCTGCCGGTAGATGGTTCTACTTGTTCTGGCAATGCATCCACATACGTACTCTTTAATTTTGCAAGACCTCTATAGTCCAATACATTTTGAATGATCTCGTGATCTTTAGCTAAGTAAGACAACACATCTTCTGCGGTGGAATACTGACCTGTTTTTGTCTTTTTAGGCTTGGCTACTAATTTTAATTTATCAAAAAGTATTTCGCCTAATTGCTTGGGTGAACCAATGTTGAATTCCTCACCCGCCACTTCATAGATTTTCTTTTCTAGATTGGCGATATCAGTGTTTAAATCTTCTGAAAGTGAATTCAAGAATTCTTCATCCAAGTTAATTCCCTCCAATTCCATATCTGCTAAAACACGTAATAACGGAATTTCAATATCTTGAAATAACTTTTCTGTATTTGCTTGTTTTAATTCTGGTCTAAAATGTTGTGCTAATTGATAGGTGATATCTGCGTCTTCTACCGCATATTCCGTTTGTTTTTCTAAGGGAACATCGCGCATGCTCAATTGATTCTTGCCTTTTTTACCTATAAGTTCAGTGATCGAAACGGGAGTATAATTTAAATACGTCTCTGCCAATACATCCATATTATGACGCATATCTGGGTTAATTAGATAGTGTGCCAACATGGTATCGAACAAAGGTCCTTTTACATCAATGTTATATTTGTCTAAAACCTTAATATCATACTTGAGGTTCTGACCTATTTTTTCAATTTGCTCTGCTTCAAAGAATGGGCGTAGCTCTTCTAAAAGTGCTTGTACTTCTTCTTTTTTATCTGTGAAAGGAATGTAATATCCTTTTGTTGCCTCCCAGGAAAAAGCAATACCGACCAACTCTGCTGTCAAAGGATCTAAACCTGTAGTTTCGGTATCAAAACATACAGAGGTTTGCTGCATTAAGCTTTTTAGAAATAACTTCATTGCCATACCTAGCGCTACACTTTGGTACGAGTGTGCTACATCGGCAATGGTCTGCCGGCTCGAGTAATCTTTTACCGTAGCTCCAGAATCTGCGGGGCTCCCAAATAAAGAGAATTGCCCAGATCCTGCATCTTGAATTTCTTTTTTTGCCACCGGTGCACTTGTTGTTTGTGCTGGGGTTTCTTCAACTTCTGAAGAGAATAATTTTATAAACTGATCTTTTAATCTTCTAAATTCTAGCTCTTCAAATATTTTCTGAACTTCTTCGGCATTCGGTTCAGACATTTCATAATCGCTGGCATTAAATGTAACATCGACATCTAAACAAATTGTCGCCAGTTTTTTAGATAGAAGTCCTAGCTCTTTATTGGCTTCTACCTTTTCCCGCATTTTACCTTTAAGCTTATCGGTATTTGCAAAGAGATTTTCCATGGAATCAAAATCTTCAATAAATTTCTTTGCTGTTTTGTCGCCAACGCCTGGTAATCCAGGGATGTTATCACTAGCATCGCCCATCATACCTAGATAGTCAATAACCTGCTCAGGTCTTACCACACCAAAACGCTTTTGAATTTCAGGAATACCCCATATTTCAATTCCGTTACCCATTCTTGCTGGGCGGTACATAAATATATTTTCAGATACTAATTGCCCAAAATCCTTATCTGGCGTAACCATAAAAACTTTGTATTCTTCTTTTTCGGCTTGTTTTGCCAGGGTACCGATAATGTCATCTGCTTCCCATCCTTCTTTTACAACTACAGGTATATGCATCGCCTTTAATATATCTTGAATGTAGGGTATCGCTATACGAATGGAATCGGGAGTTTCGGATCTGTTGGCTTTATATTCTGGGAATAGATCGGTACGTTCTGCACTTCCTCCTTTATCAAAACAAACGGCTAAATGATCGGGTTTTTCACGACGAATAACATCGAATAAAGAATTCATGAATCCCATAATGGCAGAAGTATCCATGCCTTGAGAGTTTATTCTAGGGTTTTTTATAAGTGCGTAGTAACCGCGAAAAATTAGTGCGTATGCATCTAGCAAAAAGAGTCTTTTTTGATCTGCCATTTTTAAATATTGATTGTAAAAGGTTAAAAGTACAAATTGATACTTAAACATTAAGCGAGATTGCCTTATTGCTTAGAAGTATTGTTATTCAAATTTATTTTTCAGGAGATTCATAATCCCCATATATTCTAAAATATTTATAAACGTAATAATCAATGTTTTCCTCCTCATCATTTTCAAATTCCTTATACCTTATTTCTAAATTATCGTAGTCTACTAAATTGACTTCGAAAGGTTTGATGTTAATTTCGGAACTATCGATAGTATTCGTTAGTCTAAAACTAAGTTTTTCAGCGGGTAATATTATCCATTTTCCATAATCACTAGTTTTTGAATCAAGTTTACAGAAATCAGTTCCCCCAGAATTATTTTCGGTTTCAAAATAATCTTCAAAGTAAAGATTACCATCTTCGAAAAGAATAAATTCTGTTTGACTTTCACATATGCCGGTAGAAAAATTATCTACTGAAGTACCATCTTTGAAAAAAATAATTCTTTTAGTTCCGACCCATTTACCAGCAATCTGTTCTTTAAAAGTATATTCCTCTTCTATAGTACACCCAGAGAATAGAATCATCAGGCCGGCTAGATATAAGTGGACTGCTTTCATCATTGGTATTTTAGAAATGGTTTGAAGAATAATAATCAGCTTCTTTTTCCTGAAGTATGTCATAATAATCAGCACCTAATAAGTATTGTACATTGTATAAACCTAATTCTAAAGGAGCATTTAAATCTGTATAGAAGACTTTATTGTATTTTTTAAAAAAATCACTGTTTTCTTCTAGCCTTTTAATAGGTTCTTTAACATAGGCATTGATAAAAAATGTACTGGTATATTGGTAAACATGAATAATTTCATGTGCTATAACCGTTTCTATATCAATGTTGATGTTGCGTTTAAATTGAATTGTATTAAATAAAGCGGCTCCACCTGGTTCAATATCTTTTATTTTAGGTAATTTTTTGTTTTTGAAAATGAAATGACCTGAATATATTGTTCTTTCAAAATCAAATTTTGATGTTGCAAACCCATAAATATTACCTGAAAGTGCAAAGGGTAAAATTCGATAACGAAGTTTTTTCTCACGTTTAAAATCATATTCCAGATAATTAAAACCAAAATCTATATGCCAACGTTCCCAAAAGTTTCGGTTCGCAGCTGCGTTATATATAATGGAATTGCCTGCCGAGTTTAAAATTTTAGAAGGCCATAAATAGGCATAGTTGTCAGTTCTATGAAATTGCCTTACCAATCTTTTGCTTTCAAAGGTTAAATAACCTCCTAGAGCACCTTGATACATACCTTTTAAAAAAACCTTTGAACCCTTTTCATCAGGTTTCTTATTGATCAATGCTCCAACGCCGCCTATGATAGCTTTTGAGCCTACATTGTAGAAAGCTGCTTGTGAATCGTTTCTTTGTGGATATAAATATCCGGAAATCAATAAAATTAAAATTATCCTCATGGTTGGTTTTAATGAAAATCATAAATCAAAAACTACGCCATTTGTAAGATTTTTCAGAAATAATCTTATTTTTTTAAATAACTACTTGAAGGGTTATTAATGTGCCCTTCTTTAGTGTAGGTTCTATAACTGAACCCAGGGTGAATACAGTAGCCACCAGTTTCTCCTTTTTTATTAATCGCGATAAACCCAATTTGAAAATCTTGCTTGTCCTTATTTTTAGCGATGATGCGTTTTACACCTTCTTCACAAGCTTCTTGTGGCGATTTGCCTTGTCGCATTAATTCTACGATTAAGAAACTACCCACTGTTCTTACCACTTCTTCGCCAACACCTGTTGCTGTAGCTCCACCAACTTCATTGTCCACGAAAAGTCCGGCTCCGATGATAGGCGAATCGCCAACCCTACCTGCCATTTTATATGCCATTCCGCTAGTGGTACAAGCACCTGCAATATCTCCATCGGCATCGATTGCTAGCATACCAATTGTATCGTGATTTTCTATATTGATAATAGGCTTATACTGCGATGTTTTTTTCCACTCTTCCCAGGCTTGTTTCGACTCTTCAGTTAAAAGATCTGTCTTCTCAAAACCTTGTTCATAAGCAAATTGTTCAGCTCCTTTGCCGGCAAGTATTACATGTGGAGTCTCTTCCATGACTTTTCTAGCAACCGAAATTGGGTTTGCTATATTTTGCATGGCAAGTACAGCACCACAATTACCGTCTTTGTCCATAATACAGGCATCTAAGGTAACATTGCCATCTCTATCTGGTCTACCGCCATTACCTACTGTACTGTTGTTTAAATCGTTTTCTTCGACCATAACACCTTGGTGAACGGCATCAAGAGCATTGCCGCCTTTTTCTAAAACTTCCCATGCTTTAGCAGTCGCATTTCCAAAATCCCATGTGCAAATTGCTATCGGTATAATACCAGCTTTGCTGCTTATTTTTTCTGTAGTTTCATCTTTGAATGAAGCTAATAATGGTGCCGATACTATTCCTGCAGCTGCAGTAGTAGAATTTCTTAGAAACTTTCTTCTTTTCATGGGTTTGGTTCTTTACTTTTAATGACCTTAAATATAGGAATATGATAGTAGAAGTTTGTGCTAATTCTTTAGAATCTGCCTTGGTTGCCGAACGTGCTGGTGCAGACCGTATTGAGTTATGCTCAGAACTGGCAGTTGGCGGGTTAACCCCTTCTTACGGATTGTTGAAGGCTGTTAAAGAACAGGTAACTATTCCGGTTCATGTGTTGATTAGACCACGTAGCGGTGATTTTACTTATACGATTAATGAATTGAATATTATGCTTGCCGATATTGAATTATGTGTTGAATTGGGTTTTGAGGGAATTGTATCGGGAGCTCTTTTGAGTGATTTTTCTTTGGATGTTGTACAAACCCAAAAGTTAAAGACTGCGGGCGGTAATCTAAAATTCACCTTTCATAGGGCGTTCGATTGGATTTTGAATCCGTCGGAAGCTTTGAAACGACTTGAAGCAATGCAAGTAGATTTTATATTATCATCTGGTCAAAAGAAATCTGCTCCGCTAGGTATTGATTTCTTATCCGAATTAAAAAGTAAGACTAAGACTGTTCAAATTATGCCTGGTTC
>JANQUX010000388.1:7258-18298 GCA_030730545.1 Maribacter sp.
GGTACAGCTATGATGCAAACATTGGCTACGAAACCAATAATTTCTATGAATTCTGAGCACTTTTTAAGCGATAATCATAACGCGGTTACTCAATTAGAAAATATTAAAGCGGTAGTTGCTAAGGTTAAATAAAATGCAAATGGGCACGCATACCGCTGTTATACAGATATCTTTGTGAAAAAATTAGTTCATGATACGTTGGGTTCTTTTCATTATAGCTTATGTTGCTTTAAGTTTTTATGTGCTTCAAGCCTTAAAAACAATTACTAAACAACCGTGGTGGTCTTGGATCTATATTGCAATCTCTCTGATTGTCATGATCAATTTTATATATCAATTCTCTATTGGTGAAGAAACAGGTCGTGTTTTAAGTATACCTAAAAGTTATGCTTTCGGGTTTTTATTGACCATGTTAACTTTCAATATCATCACCATTATTTTCTTGTTTTCTGAAGATATGTATCGCCTTATTTCTGGTTTGTATCAAAAGTTATTTGGAGAAGAAAAGCAATTCGGATTACCTGCTAGAAGACGATTTTTAAGTTTAATAGCTTTAGGTATTGCTGCCTTACCTTTTGGGGCACTACTATACGGAATGTACAAAGGGAAATACAATTTCAAAGTCTTGAAATACGATTTAGAGTTCGATGATCTTCCCGATAGTTTTGATGGGTATAGAATCACCCAAATTTCAGATATACACAGCGGTAGTTTTGATGATAGAAAGATGATCGAATATGGTGTTGACTTAATCAATAAGCAAAAAAGTGATGTTTTATTGTTTACTGGTGATATGGTCAATAATATGACTTCTGAAATGTTACCTTGGGCAGATTTGTTTAGTAGCCTTGAGGCTAAAGATGGCAAGTTTTCAGTTTTAGGAAATCATGATTACGGTGACTACATCCCTTGGGGTACAGAAGAACTAAAACATCAGAATTTAGAAGACCTAAAGACATTGCAAAAAGAAATGGGTTTTGATCTTCTGCTTAATGAGCACAGGTACTTGCAAAAAGGAGATGATAAAATTGCATTGGTAGGAGTAGAGAATTGGGGTAAAGGCGGATTCAAAAAAGCCGGTGATCTTAAAAAAGCAGCTTCAAAGATTAATGCCGATGATTTTAAAATATTAATGAGCCATGATCCATCGCACTGGGAAATGGAAGTGATTCAAGATGCCTATCATTATCATTTAACCTTAAGCGGTCATACACACGGTATGCAATTTGGTATCGAAATACCTGGGTTGATTAAGTGGAGCCCTGTAAAATGGAGGTACCCTTATTGGGCAGGTATCTATAAAGAAATGGGTCAATTCATTAATGTAAACAGAGGTTTCGGATTTTTGGGATACCCGGGCAGAGTAGGAATTTGGCCTGAAATCACCGTAATAACACTCAAGAAAAAGGCGTTAACATGATTTTAACCCTTTTGCAGAATTACAATTGGGTTGCTAGGAGTAGTATTTTAACAATTTTTATTACATTTGGCTAACATAGAAAAGCATTTTATATGTCCAAATTTGGTGAGCTAATAGATTTAAAGGTACCCGTTCTTCTAGATTTTTATGCAGAGTGGAACGAACAGTCGACCGCAATGCATCCAGTACTAAGAGATGTGGCTGCAGCTTTAGGTGATAGAGGTAAGGTAATTAAGATTGATGTGGACAAGAATAAAGAGCTTTCTCAAGCTTTGCGAGTTAAAGGTCTACCTACACTTATGATTTACAAGAAAGGTGAAATGGTATGGCGCCAAAGTGGCGAACAAGATGCCAATACACTTATCGGTATTCTTAAAGAATACATTTAAACGTCAGTTATCATTTTAAATAAAAAAAGCTTTGAGTGCAAACTCAAAGCTTTTTCTTGTGCCTTATTTTAAATAACGACTATTATTCTATGATGTCTGTTTTGGTATTGTCAGGTAAAATAGAATCAGATACCGGCATAGTGTCCATCATATCTGGGTCGGCCTGTAATGCATCTTCTGGCATGCCCATATCATCTTCGTCTTTATAGAAGTGTTGAAATTTATCGATGTACTCATTGAAAATCAAGGTTTCTTTCTCTGCAATATCTTCGCTATCATTAGTGATAATGATATCTATATTACGTCTGTAAGCTTCCATGTCGGCAATAATATCATCAATATTGCTGTATTGTTCATCTAAACTTGTAGAAGCATAATATTCTAATCGCTCTTGATACTTCACTTTAAGTTTCTCGAACAATGCACGTGCTTTTTGACTTTCTCCAACCTTATAATAACCATCTATAAACGGTTCTATTAAAGTGTAATACCCAAATTTATCTACCGGCATATTGGTTAATGATATTTCAATAATATCTTTCGCCTTGTCGATTTTGTTCTCCTTGATCAATTGTTCTGTTAAACGAGCCAAGTTGCCTCTGAAAGACACACTCTGTATTCGTGTTTGTGTATCGTGGTAAATATCGCCGCCAGCATTACCCCAATCCCATCCTTTTACGATGTCGTACATTAAATCGGTATCGATACGACCTAGTTCAAAAGCGTTTGGTCTTTCTGTACGAATAGGTACTAGTTTGTAGGCTAAACCATCTAATTGAAGGTAATCTTTCATCCATAGATATTCAGCATCGTCAAAACTACCGCCTGAGAAGTATAATGGGCGTTTCCAGTCATTGTTCGCTAGAATGTCAAGCATCATCATGCTCTTTTTCGTAATTGCGCCTGGTAGCTCAATATCTATGTACTCTACTATTAAATCGGCATCTTTTTCTTTCACCAATCCGCTACTTAAAACATTTTGCTTGTTTACAGGCACCCTAATTTTATTGGTAGGGTAGTAGACCATATTTTGAATCTCTTCTGGGTACTGACTTAAATCGGCACCATTCTGTTCAAGCAGATATTTATATTTTGTTCTAGGTTTGTCACTATCGATCCAATTGATAAAATCTTTAATTGGCCACCTGTTTTCAGTAATACCTTGGTGATACAGTACATCTCTTGAGCCCCATCTATATTTTACATGTGAAATCTGTGAAGGTATAGGCGCACTTTCATATGCGGCAACCTTCATTTGATCTACATACCAATCTGTTTCAAAAAGACTGGTACATACTATACGTACATCTGTTCTGTAGTTTTCAATTTCTTGTGCATACCAAATAGGGAAAGTATCATTATCGCCAATAGTAAATAAAATAGCGCCTGCATCTTCTTGGCAAGAGTCTAAATATGCTTTTGCAGATGAATTTGCAGTGAATCTGCCAGATCTATCATGGTCGTCCCAGTTTTGAACCGCCATTACCGTTGGTACAGCTAATAGGGTAATTACAACTACTGCCGGAGCCAATATTTTAGGAGTAATCCAATCTTTAAAGCTATCGTAAAGTCCGTACACTCCTATACCTATCCAAAGAGCAAATATGTAGAACGATCCAACTAATGAATAATCACGCTCGCGAGGTTGAAAAATACCTGGGTTGGTGTAAAATTGAATTGCAAGTCCTGTGAATAAGAAGAATATCAACAATACCCAAAATTGCTTCTTGTCTTTTGAGATTTGAAAAACAACACCGATGATACCTAATATTAAGGGTAAGAAGAAATAGGTGTTTCTACCTGGATTATTTAGTATGTCGCTTGGTAAATTGTCTTGACTACCTAATCGCATACTGTCAATTGCATTTATGCCGCTTAGCCAGTTTCCATTTTCATTATAGCGACCTTGAACATCATTTTGCTTACCAACAAAATTCCACATGAAGTAACGCATGTACATATAGTTGAATTGAAACTCTACCATATACTTTACGTTGTCCCATAAAGTTGGTGGCTGTACTTCTATATATTCATCAAAACGTTTTAAAAAGCTGATATACTGATCGGCACCAATTTCACCATTTGCAAACCCTGTTTTCACCTGTTCTGCAGCTTGTCTTAATTCTTGATTCGGCTGGGTAATTTTAAAATCTAAAGCGCCAAAATAGCGCATGTAGTTCTCTGCGTTTTGAGAACTCCACATTCTAGGTAATAGACCTTGATGTTTTGGATTAGGACCTTGAACGGCATCAACATATTTGTTTACAATAATATATTTACCAAGTGTATAATCTTTCTCATACTTTGGCTTACCGTCTTGTTTTTCGCCTGCCTCGGCAAACATATCTGAATAATACGCACCATATACCGGGCTGTCAACACCAGGGTATTGTTCCCTGTTATAATATGCTAAAAGTGCACGTGCATCTTCTGGATTGTTCTCGTTAATAACAACTTTCGCATTCGCTCTAATTGGCAGCATTAACCAAGAAGAAAAGCCTAAGAATAAAAACATCAAACATAAAACAATTGTATTACCGGTTCTATAATTGTTTTTGCGAGTATAGTTTAAACCGAAGTAAAAAGTAGCTATAAACACCAGACCAATAATAATGGAGCCAGAGTTAAATGGTAGACCTATACTATTAATAAAAAATACTTCGCCCCAACCGAAAAGTTGAAGAATATAGGTAAGTGAAAATTTATAGACCAGCATTAAAATTGCAATAACAATAATATTCGCTAGTAAAAAGTTCTTTACAGTTGTCTTTTTGTAGGTTTTAAAGTAGTATAATAATCCGATGGATGGGATGGCCAAAAAGCCCATAAATTGAATACCAAAGGTTAGGCCAACTACGAAAGAGATTAATACGATCCATCTATTGCCGCGCGGATCATCTAGATTATCGGTCCATTTTAAGCCCATCCACAGTAATAAAGCCATTATAAAACTCGCCATGGCATACACTTCTGTTTCTACGGCATTGAACCAAAAACTATCAGAGTAGGTAAATGCAAGCGAGCCGACTAAAGCACTACCGAAAACTGCAATTGCCTTACTATTTGTAAACGGACCATCTTTATCGATTAATTTTCTGGTGATGTTCGTAATCGTCCAGAACATAAATAAAATGGTAAATGCACTTGAAACGCCAGACACAAGGTTGACCATCATGGCTACTTGACTAGGTTCTAATGCGAACATTGCAAAGAATGCACCTATCATTTGCAGTAGCGGTGCTCCTGGTGGGTGACCAACCTGTAGCTTTGCAGCTGTTGCTATATACTCACCCGCATCCCAAAAACTATTGGTGGGTTCTACGGTAATGTAGTATGTAATAAGTGCTATGAAAAATACGGACCATCCTAATATGGTGTCCCACTTGTGGTAGTTCTTTGAAAACATGAAGCTTGGGTTAAACCTAAGTGGCGAATTTACTAATTAATATAGAAAGGAATGAACTATTTTTATAAACCTTTAACATGGGTAAAGAAGATTTTTTTCATTTTTACTTTAAAAAATGTTTGGTGAAACAAAACTTTGTTTTAAATTTGCAGCCTCTTAAAAAGGTATTGGCCCATGGTGTAATGGTAACACTTCGGTTTTTGGTACCGTCATTCAAGGTTCGAGTCCTTGTGGGCCAACTAAGAGAACAAAAAAAATCCTGATATCATTTGATATCGGGATTTTTGTTTTTATGACCTATGTCATTTTAAAAGTCTTTTAAATATTAGTTCTTTACCATTCATACGTACGTAAAGACTTATTGTGAAGAATTGGTTTATTGTGTGTAAGTATTTTTGTACATTTAAACCGATAACGTTACAAATTCATCGGAAAAGAAACCATTTCGATTACGTTATTATTTACTTTATTACCCTAAATAACTTAACCCTATGAAACTCTCTCCAAAAGTTTTAAAGATTTTATTAATCGTTGTTTTACTAGGCTTTGGCATAGGATTCTATTTGCAGGATAGAAAACACCAAGAAAGCACCGCTCATGCCTATAAGGCAAATCGCTATAATTTAGATCGCTTCAATAAAATCATGGAGTATAACAACAAAATGAATTCTTCTAATTGGAGGGTATTAAAAGATAGTATCGACCAACAATTGGATACTTTGATGATTCTTCGTTTTCGTAAAGAAGTGGATAGCTTAGGTGATTTAGAGCCACAAGCTTATAGTGATCAGGTTGAGATGCAGGCTTCTTTTTTACCTCAATAAATTTTTTACTTATATAGTCTTTGCTATTTGGCTATAACTTCGAGATATTTTAAATAATGTCTTCAGTATTGGTCTGTGGTGGTTTTTCGTTTTCTTGTTCTAATAGTTCTTGGGATTCCGATTCTCTAAGCGCATCTTCTGCTAAATTTCTTTCGGTTATCTCTTCGTCTATTTCGTCAAGCATAGTTCCCATTTTGCGTTTGTCTCGAATCATTGCCCATGTCATTACTAAGCTGGTGGCGATAATGACAAATAATAGAATGCCCGAGTCAAAACCTTCAATTTGTGCTTCCATTGGTATTGCGTAGAATAATAATACCGTTATTAATCCTCTTGGTGCTATAAATAATTGAGGAAGCATATCCTTACCAACAAAAACAAAAAGGACTAAAAAGCGTAAGATGTAGATAGATGCTATAATCAGTAAGCTGACAATGGCTACGTTAATGCTTAGTAGTGATGACAAAACAATAGTAATTCCAAAAATGACAAAGAAGAAGGTGCGTACTACAAATGCTGTTTCTAGGGTAACAATGTGTAGTTCATGATAAATTTGTTGCATCCGTTCTTTCTCTAAAAATATTTTAGTTTTACCGGGGAAGAACAGATTTACATTTTTTACAATTAAACCAAAAACGAGAATAATGATTAAAGATGATAAGTGCATTTTCTTACCGATGGCGTATAGTAAAAGCAAAACTGAAATAAGCAGGAATAATTTAGCTTGACTTTTTATGCGTTGAAAAACGAGTATGATAGCATAACTGGCGACCAAGGCAATCACAATCGTAATCATTATATTAATTCCGAAACCCGCTGCACCGTTGTCTTCTGCAGGGTTTAATTTGCCAGTTAAAAAGTAGAACATCATTATGCCCATAATGTCAGAAAAGGTACTCTCGTAGATATGGAATTCTTTTTTCTCTTCGCTCAGTCCACCTACGCTAGGTATAATTATAGCGCTAGATAATATCGATAATGGTGTAGCGTAAAGCCATGCAGATTGCATGGTCATATTGGGTATAAATTGATAAAGTATTAGAGCGGCTACGTATGCAGAAACTACAAGCCCTATTAGGGCGATGGCCATAGATTTAAGTATGGGCAATAATTTTTCTCTTTTCAGTTCAAGTTCTAAAGCGGCTTCTAAAACAATCATTATAAGACCTACCGTTCCTAATATTTCTAAAGAACCCTTAAAGTTTGGTATTTCTGGTATAAAGAATTCAAGCCCAATTTTAATAAGTATACCTAATACTATAAGCATGAGTACGGCAGGTATGTTGGTCTTTTTAGATATGCCGTTAAAGAAAAAAGATAGTACAACAATTAAAGAGGCTCCTATAATAAGGTTGTAAGATGAAAGAATTTCCATTAAGTACTTTTTGGTTGGTGTTTGGATAAAAGTAAGGTAATTTTAAAAGAGGTTGATTTTTCTTTCGCTACTATTTTATTTGATTCTTTTAATAGTGAATGAATTAGGTGTAAATAGGCTATTGTAGGAAATTAAAATTGTTGTATATTTGCAAAGCTGAAAGGATATAAAAGTATTCATGAGGGGACAATTAGTCCCCTCTTTTATTACTTATTATTTATGCTAAAGGAAAAAGTAAAAGAATTATTGGAACAAGGTCTTCAAGAAGACCCCTCCCTATTTTTAATCGAATTCACAATGGGTGCAGATAATAGCATTCATGTGGTAATAGACGGTGACCAAGGGGTTACGGTTAATGATTGTATAAAAATAAGTAGGGCTATTGAAAATAATATAGATCGTGAAGAACACGATTTTTCTCTTGAGGTAGCATCTGCTGGTGCAGCAGCGCCATTGGTTATGCCGCGTCAATATTTAAAGAATATTGGCAGAAAGCTTGAAGTTCGTACGAACGATGATAAGTTTGAGGGAGATTTGACCGAAGTAAAAGATGACTCTATTATTTTAGAGTGGAAGGCCAGAGTACCTAAACCCGTAGGAAAAGGTAAGGTGACGGTTCAGAAAAAAGAAGAAGTAAATTTTTCAGATATTATTAAAGCGAAAGTTGTATTAAAATTTTAATTGTAATTACCAATGGAGAATATTGCGTTAATTGAATCTTTCTCAGAGTTTAAGGACGATAAGTTCATAGACAGGGTGACATTGATGGCCATTTTGGAAGATGTTTTTAGAAATGCGCTGAAAAAGAAGTTTGGTTCAGATGATAACTTCGATATAATTATCAACCCAGATAAAGGGGATTTAGAAATTTGGAGAAACCGTATTGTTGTTAACGATGGTGAGGTCGAAGAGCCAAATGAAGAAATTTCATTAACTGCAGCTCGTAAAATTGAGCCAGATTTTGAAGTTGGTGAAGATGTGTCTGAGGAAGTTAAATTGATCGATCTTGGAAGAAGAGCTATTTTGGCGTTACGTCAAAATCTTATTTCTAAGATTCATGAGCATGATAATACAACGATATACAAGCATTTTAAAGATTTAGAAGGCGAGATTTATACTGCAGAGGTACATCATATTCGTCATAAGGCGATTATTTTGTTAGATGATGAGGGTAACGAGATTATTTTACCAAAAGACAGACAAATACCTTCTGATTTTTTCAGAAAAGGAGATAATGTAAGAGGTATTATTGAAAGTGTAGAATTAAAAGGTGCAAAACCTACTATTATAATGTCTAGAAGTTCACCTAAATTCTTGGAGCAATTATTCTTTCAAGAAATTCCAGAGGTGTTCGATGGTTTAATTACTGTTAAGAAAGTAGTAAGAATACCTGGTGAAAAAGCCAAGGTTGCCGTAGACTCTTATGATGATCGTATTGATCCAGTTGGTGCCTGTGTGGGTATGAAAGGATCAAGAATTCACGGTATTGTTCGTGAATTAGGTAATGAAAATATCGATGTTATAAATTGGACAGCTAACCCACAATTGTTAGTGACCAGAGCATTGAGTCCGGCAAGAGTTTCTTCGGTTAAGTTAAACGAAGAGAAGAAAACGGCACAAGTTTACTTAAAGCCTGAAGAGGTGTCTAAGGCAATTGGTAGAGGTGGGCACAATATTAGATTAGCTGGTCAATTGACTGGTTATGAGATAGATGTATTCCGTGAAGGAGTAGAGGAAGATGTTGAATTAACAGAATTCTCTGATGAAATTGATGCTTGGATTATTGAAGAATTCAAGAAGATCGGTTTTGATACCGCTCGTAGCGTCTTAGAACAAGATGTTGCTGATTTGGTGAAACGTACAGATTTAGAAGAGGAAACAATTTTAGAAGTTGTGCGTATCCTAAAAGAAGAATTAGAAGATTAGCTATATATTAGCACTTAAATAAAAGAACGGGAATCAGTATTTATGGCAGACAATGCGAAAATAAGGCTTAATAAAGTTCTTCGTGAACTTAATATTTCCTTGGATAGGGCAGTGGACTTTCTTAACGGAAAAGGACATGATGTGGAAGCGAGACCTACCACAAAAATTTCCGATGATGTTTATCAGGTTTTACTTGACGAATTCCAGACGGATAAGAGTAAAAAAGTGGCATCAAAGGAAGTTGGTGAGGAGAAACGTAAGGAAAAAGAGGCAATTCGAGTTCGATTAGAAAAAGAACAAGAAGATCGTCGCTTGTCCCGTGAGCGAAGAAACTCTGAAACTGACGACAAAACTTTGGTTGGTAAAGTTGAACTTGCCGGTCCTAAAATGGTGGGTAAAATTGACCTGAATCCTAAGAAGAAGGTTGAAGAAGCTCCTGTTAAGGAAACTCCGAAAGTAGAGGTAAAGGCAGTGCCTAAGGTTGAAGAAAAAACTGCTCCTGTAGTAGAGATTAAAGAAACCCGAAAGGTTGTTTTACCAGGTCCAAAGATAATATCTCAAGGGGTTAAGAACCCTGAGGTAGCTAAAGAGCAGCCAAAAGCTGAGACTCCGAAAGTTGAGGCGCCAAAAGCTGAGGAAGTTAAAAAGGTAGAGGTTAAAGCTGAAAAGCCTAAAGAACCTGTAGTAGAAGTTGCTCCTGAACCAGAAGCACCTACAACTATAGAAACTCAATACCAGAAGTTGACTGGTCCTAAAATTGCTGGTGAGAAAATCGATCTTAGCAAGTTTGAGAAGCCTAAGAAAAAGAAAGAAGAGAAAAAACCGGCTGATAAAGCTGGTATTGATCGTAAAAAGAGACGTAGAAGAATTGTAACTAAGAATCCTTCAGGTCCTGGGCAAACTAGAGGTCCGGGTTCGGGTACTGGTTCAGCACCTCGTACTGGTAATACGGTTGATAGAAATAAAGGTAGAGGAAGATTTGCACCTGTTGCAAAGGTTGAACCTACAGAAGAAGATGTACAAAAACAAGTACGTGAAACCTTAGAGAAACTTCAGGGTAAATCTAAAAAGGGTAAGGGTGCTAAGTATAGAAGAAGCAAAAGAGATCAGCACCGTGAGCAGACGGAAAAAGATCTTGAGCAACAAGAATTAGAGAACAAGGTTCTTAAAGTAACCGAGTTCGTTACTGCAACTGAAGTTGCAACGATGATGGGTGTTTCTACTACAGAGATAATTTCTGCCTGTATGTCTTTAGGTATCATGGTAACTATGAATCAGCGTTTAGATGCTGAAACATTATCTATCGTAGCTGAAGAATTTGGTTATGAAGTAGATTTCGTAACTGCAGATATTGAGGAAAGTATCGTTGAAGAGAAAGATGCTCCTGAAGATTTGAAACATAGAGCTCCTATTGTTACGGTAATGGGTCACGTGGATCACGGTAAAACTTCTTTATTGGATTACATTCGTAAAGAAAATGTTATTGCCGGTGAAAGTGGAGGTATTACACAGCACATTGGTGCATATGGGGTTACCTTAGAAAAAGGAGAGCGAATTGCTTTCCTAGATACACCTGGTCACGAGGCGTTTACCGCGATGCGAGCTAGGGGTGCTCAGGTTACCGATATAGCAATTATTGTAGTTGCTGCCGATGATGATATTATGCCGCAAACGAAAGAGGCAATTAGCCATGCACAAGC
>JANQUX010000389.1 GCA_030730545.1 Maribacter sp.
CAGCACGTGCTTCTTGAAGCATCTTTTCATTATCAGCTTGTAAGTTCTGCATATCGGTACGTGCTTTATCTGCAGCAGCCAATGCCTCTTCTATACCAGCTTCTCTTTCGTTCAACGAATTCAAAATTGGTTTCCAAGCAAATTTTACCATTAAGAAAATTAATGCTAATAATAATATTGTTTGAACAACAAATAAACCTGGTGAAAAATCGTTCAATAAAACTTCCATATCTTAATCTTTAAAATCTAAATCAATAATTAAAAAAAACATTTCCTGTAACCAACCGTTACAGGAAGATGTCTTTGGGTTTTCGTGTTCTTATTTTCCTAAGAACAAAGCACCGAATGCTAAACCTTCTAAAAGTGCTGCAATAATGATCATCGCTGTTTGGATTTTTCCTGAAGCTTCTGGTTGACGAGCAATACCTTCCATTGCTTTACCACCGATTTGACCAAGACCTAAACCTGCTCCGATAACGATTAAACCTGCTCCAATTAAATTGTAAGTTACCATACTAATTGATTTATATAATTAAATTAAAAAAACTCTTGTTAAATAAAATCTCCTCTTACATCTTCTGCATCTACCACTTCATGACCATGAGAATCATGTTCATGCTCGTGATCATGTTCTGCAACCGCCATACCTATAAATAAAGCTGAAAGCGCAGTAAAAATATAGGCCTGTAAAAAGGCCACCAACACCTCAATAAGGGTGATAAAAAATGATAAAACCAAAGATAGACCAGTTGCCCCGACAACACCTAAACTTTTCTTAAGTGTAAACATGATGGCAATTAAGCTCATTACTACAATATGCCCTGCAGATATGTTTGCAAATAAACGAACTAATAAAGAGAATGGCTTAATGATGAATGCACCAGCTAATTCTATAATAGCTAAAATAGGCTTAACAAAAACAGGTACACCCGGCATCCATAAGATGTGCATCCAGTAATCTTTATTTCCACTAACTGTATAGATAATTAAAGTAAATATTGCCAAACAAGCTGTTACTGCAATCTGACCAGTTACATTGAATCCGAATGGCGTAAGACCCATTAAGTTTAGTATCCATATAAAGAAGAATACTGTTAACAGGTATCCTGTAAATTTTCTATAATGCTTTTCGCCAATATTAGGTCTTGCGATCTCATCTCTTACATAAAGCACCAAAGGCTCTAACACTCTACCAAAACCTGTAGGTATTTTTTTCTTTCCGTATTGTTTCGCTAAAGAAGAAAAGGCCAATAACATAAGTAACCCTACTAACAACACACCAACAACACTTTTTGTAATAGAGAAATCTAATACTTTATGAGCGTTTGTTGCATGGTGCTCTTCATCAAAACTAACTGATGTTGCACCATTATCTAACTCATATATTTTACTGTGAAGTTTTACGAATTTAGAACCGTTTCTTTCAACTACAACCTGCCCATTATCGTCATGATGAAATTCTGATGACATGAAAGTTGCCAAGCCATTGTTCGACCAAAGAATTACAGGTAGCGGAAAACCAACGTGCTTTCTTTCGCCTGCATCATTAGAATACGAGAATAAATGAAAATCGTGAGAATCTTTTAGGTGATGTAAAATATACTCATCTACCTGTTCCTTAGTACTAACTGTACCTTCTTGCTCGGTATCAGATATAGCGAAACTTTGCAATGAAAAACAAAGTATTAGAAGTTGTAATAAGGTTTTAATCGTATTTGAAACTTGCATCATTAGTTCTTTATCAAAAAATTTAGCTCCTAGAAATTTTGCGCAAAAGTAGTCAATTATTGCATAAACCACCCAATTTTAAAGCTTTAAAATTTAGAGTCTTTTTTCGTGCATAATTTTCGAAATAAAAAACACTTCTAGAAATAAAAAAATCAGCACCGGTATAAGCAGTAAAGCTCTATATAATTGAGGCATAATGAGTTCACCCAACAAGTATGGATAAAATACTATCGCAAAGACCATAATCTTAAAAACCAGTAAACCCATATACATAAAACCCAACTGATCGAAAAAGGAATTGTTTTTTGATGCAATTAAGAATACGATGACCAAGGTTAATGAAAACAAGTAATGAAAAGTGTAGGCTTTTATCAAAACCGAACCAAAGTAGGTTGGTGCGGCCGATATAGCCAAATCTTGTAAAAAATAAGAAGTCGCGCCCACAACAGTGAACACGACTATATATAAAATGATATTTTTTAACAACGTTTATTTATTTAACGCCATAACTTTTTTTATGACTAAATAGATCGACAAAAATACAGCAAGTAAAGTAAATGTGTCTTCTAAAAACGTTTTTTCAAATTTTTGATCTAACCATTCCCCTAAAAGATTGCCTAAGAATATAGTGACACCCATTTGTATGGCAACACCAGATAAGCTTGCGGCATTTCTTAAAAGTTCAGAATTGTTATTACGAGGCTTTTGCGGCTCCATTATTAGATGATTTAAAACCTGCACTGCTAGCACCTTTACCACCGCCCATTGTACAGGAAGCATTAAATGTAGCACCTGGCTCAACCGCCAATTTATTTACAGATACGGTACCTTCTATTACTGCAGATGATTTTAGAGATAATAAGTCAGACACTAAAAGTTCGCCGTTAAAACTACCTTCTATATCTGCATTTACACATTCTACTTTACCATGAATGTAACCATCTTTACCGATAACAACTTTTCCTGAAGTTTTTACATTACCGTCTAGCTTACCATCTATGCGAAAATCAGCTTCTGAAATTATATCTCCTTTAATTTTGGTATTCTTCTCTATTCTGTTAGGTTGACCTCCTACTTCATTCATAGTTCTAGGTTTTTGTTTGTCTGAAAACATTGTTCACGGTTTTGGGGTTAAAAGCGTATTTCTATAATCGATAATATTCTTGTGTACTTGAATAATCTTATAGTTCTCCGATAAAACTACAAAATTCTCATCAGCAACTAGGTAATCCTTATTATTTTTTAGTAGCTCGGCATACCCAAGTGCAAAATCTTTAGATTTAATTCCGTGTACCACTACAAATTGATCTTCTAGATTATAAATATCTCTCGAAACTATATTTTTATATCTAAGTTCTACGATAGATTTTTCTAACAATTCCATCAACTTTAACGCCTTTTCGGTATTGCTCCTTTTAAACGGAAAAACTACTTTCCAGTTCGATGTTCCCTTAGAATCTGTCTCTGGTGAAAATTCTTTTGGCTCTAACTTCGGAAGCTGCTCTGCAATCATCTGTTCAGCCTTTTTACCCTCCGGATTATTAGGATACGTCAGTGCCACATAATTCAATGCTTCTTTAAAAGGTTCAAAACCTTGAAGCCTGCCTATTGCATGTGCCTTCAGCATTTCAAATTTCGGAACAATAGGATCACCTGTAAATCTATTGATGTTTTCCTCTGAACCTGTAATTACCTGTAAATATTTTTGGTCTTTATACTGTTTGAACAAATTCTCATAGCGCTTTTCTGGACTATCAGAATTATCAGCTAATACTGCTTGTGGGTTCAATAAAATCTCAGCATATCTAGAGTCTGAATGGTTGGCAATAA
>JANQUX010000390.1 GCA_030730545.1 Maribacter sp.
GTACCTGCTTGATAAACGGGACCATCAGGTGCCAGAAAATCCATTATTTCTGTTCTTGCCGCGAAAGCGCCTACTGGCAACCCACCACCGATAACTTTACCATAAGTAACGATATCAGCTTTTATATTCAGTACTTCCTGAGCTCCGCCTTTCGCTAAACGAAATCCGGTCATTACCTCATCGAAAATTAATAGAATTCCTTCTTGGGTACATAGCTCACGTAGACCCTTCATAAAATCATCCGTAGGCACAATACAACCCATATTACCGGCAATTGGCTCAATGATAATAGCAGCCAATTCTCCTTTATTTGCCTCTACCAATTTTTTCACTCCCGCTAAATCATTATAATCTGCCAACAAAGTATCTTTTGCTGTACCTTGAGTAACACCTGGGCTATTAGGACTACCAAAAGTCACTGCACCACTACCCGCTTGAATCAAGAACGAATCGGAATGACCGTGGTAGCATCCGGCGAATTTTATAATCTTGTCTTTTCCTGTAAATCCTCTAGCCAAACGAACTGCACTCATACAGGCTTCGGTACCGCTATTTACAAACCTAATTTTATCCATATTAGGCACCATAGCGATTGCCAGTTTCGCAAGCTCTGTCTCTATTTCAGTCGGCATACCAAATGAAGTACCGTTTTGTGCCTTTTCTACAACTGCATTAATTACGGGTTCGTAGGCATGACCTAAAATTAATGGACCCCAAGATGCTATGTAATCTATTAATTTATTACCATCTTCATCGTACAAATAAGCACCCTTAGCTTTCTTAACAAAAATTGGATCTCCGCCAACAGCTTTAAATGCACGTACTGGTGAATTTACTCCGCCAGGTATATATTTTTTAGCCTCTGCAAACAGGGCACTACTTCTTTGATAAATCATTTTTCTAAATTGATTATACTATTTTTTCACTTTAATCGGCTGCCCAATAGACAAATCTGCACTGCGTAAATTATTCAACTGCATTAACTCATCTACACTCAAATAATATTTTCTTGATAAGGAATATAAGGTATCACCCTTTTGTACCGTATGTATATTATTTGAATCGTTAGATACTATAGCTGTAGTCGGTTGATAACTACCATTTCTACCCTGCTTATCGAACTTATGTAACTCATACTTTTCAATTAAATAAATTAGCTTTTGCGGGTATTTAGGATCTGTAGCGTACCCTGCTTTTCTAAGACCTTTCGCCCACCCTTTATAATCGGTGTGTTTTAAATTAAATAGAAACGCATACCTAGACCTAGTTGTCAAGAATATACTATGGTCTCTAAATGAGTACATAGGGTGGTTATATTTTCTAAAGCACTCTCCCTTTTCATCATCGTCATGAAAGTCGTAGTCCCCTTCCCAACCTTTATGGCACTTTATACCAAAGTGATTATTGGTTTTCATTGCTAATTCACCTTTTCCGTTTCCACTTTCTAAAAGTCCTTGTGCTAGCGTAATACTTGCCGGTATACCATACCCCATCATCTCTAATTGAGCGGTCTCAGCAAATGTGTTAATGTATTCTGAAGGAGAATCTATACTGAACCGAATAAACTTTGAAGGCTCTGCAGGCAGATTCGCTTTTATAACTTTTTTAGAACTCTCTGCACTGGTATTTCTACGTTCGTTTTGAACATTTTTGGTGCGTAACTGATCTGAGTACCTTTTTTTAGATTTACACGATGATAACCCGATACCCATCAACAACACCAATAAAATTATCTTTTTCATATATGCAACAAAGGTAAATTTTTCTTTTTCAGTACACTATTCATGCCAGCAATACCTTGCAAACCGCCAGTATGTATTGCCAATATTTTTGTTCTAGGTGCAAAAATATCGCGCTTTAGCATATCGAACAACCCAAAAATCATTTTTCCGGTATAAATTGGGTCTAAAGGAATACCCGTTTTTTCTTTAAACTCATTTATAAATAGAATAAGTTCTTCGGATGTTTTTGCATAACCCCCAAAATGATAATCGGTACGTAGCTGCCAACGTTTATTGTTGACCATTTTTTCAATTTCATCTTTTAAAAAATCACCTTTCAATGCCGAAAACCCCAATACCTTCTGATGCGGAAAAGATGCATTTATTAATCCGGATACCGTGCCACCAGTTCCTGCACTGCTACATATCACATCAAACTCTTCATCAGTTTTAGTGATGATTTCTTCGCAACCTTTGATGGCCAAACTATTTGTGCCACCTTCTGGCACCAAATAGAATTCTCCAAACTCATTTCTTAAAGTCTCAATAAATTCTAAACTTTCTTTTTCTCTATAGTCACTTCTACTAATAAATTTAAAACGCATTCCATCGTCAAAAGCCTTTTTTAAGGTAGTGTTTGTTTGCCAAGAATTTTCAAGCTCTTCTCCACGTATTATACCAATAGCGTGAAATCCTTTTTCTTTTGCCGCATAAGCCGTCGCCGCTATATGGTTAGAATATGCGCCGCCAAAAGTTAGTATAGTGGTCTGGTTTTCTGCTTCAGCAGCCAATAAATTGTACTTGAGTTTTCTATATTTATTTCCAGAAATAAAAGGGTGTAGAAGGTCTTCGCGTTTAATAACAAGGGTAACTTGCTTTTCTGCTAATAAAGGATGTTCAACAAGTTGATTGATGCTTTGCAAGTAGGGCGAATTTAACGCCAAAGATATTTAATAAAGCTAAACGTTTTTCGATTCTCTAGATATTCCATATCATTCTCATGTATGTAAGCTTCACGTTCAAAGCTTAAATTTTGGTAAGCCTTGTAGGTATCTAAATAATAAATTGCACGAATTGCCCATTCAAATAAATAGAGAATATAAAACGGAAGAATCAATAATTCTTGTTGTTGGCGCAAATGAATTTTCTCATGATTGATCAACACATCATCATTTTTTAAACTTCCATTTTTTAAAAATATAAAAGGCCATAGTGAAAGCCCCACATAATTTTTATAGAAGAAATGTCTAAAAACCAATATCATAGATTTACTTTGGTGATACTATTACAAAGATAAAGCCAAAAATAGGCTGTCAGAAAATAACTAGTTTTTGTTGCCAACAAAACCGTTCAATGGTCATTTTATGGCTTAAGCGCTTTTATACCTATCTTCTAAACAACTTGCCTTTAGGTTATCAACAGAAAGAAGTAACTTTATGCTATTAAAAGGCATCGTTTACATGAAAGAGATAATACCCATTGAGGAAGGTGATTTTTATTGGTCTGAAAACGGATTTAGGGTCTTCACAAAACAATTTCACCTTAAACGCGGATATTGCTGCGAAAGCGGATGCAGACACTGCCCTTATGGCTATGACCCAAAAACAAACATGCAATAAGTTTTAACATACCTCGGCATGATATTTGTGCTTAATTTTAATAGAAAATTGAGTACTTAAAAAATATAACGTTATGAAAAACATCAAATTACTTGGCTTACCGCTGCTACTTTTAGTTTTTATTACTTCTTGCTCATCAGTTAGAGTGCTTTCAGATTATGACCAAAAAGCGGATTTTAACGGTTACAAATCTTACGCCTTCTATAAAACAGGTAT